>NZ_JBICUN010000028.1:0-72732 GCF_043198195.1 Micromonospora sp. NPDC048868 | reverse complement strand
GGCTTATCAAGCACCCTGTTGAGTTCTCAAAGAACAACCACACACCGCCCAGAAACCCCACACCGTGGAGCACCCGACCCGGGGCATTTCGTTCATCGTGTCCGCCGCTCTCGCGCCGGGCACTTTTACTACGTTACCTCACCGTCTTCGCCGTGTCAAACCGTTTGTCCCGGTCTGTCGTGCTTCGTACGGGTTGGCTCCGACGAGCGCACGCAGCAGCGAACCGCCGCGTTGATCATCGGATTTGGCAGACCGGCCGCTCTGCGGTTTCCCGCGAGCTCGCCCGGTTCCCTGCCGGCCGTGAACCTTACCCGGTCGGCTCCGCTGCGCCAAATCCGCCTCGCGGCAGATCCGGTGAGCCCCGCCCGGGGCCGCGTCGTCCAGGATTCGATCCCGTCCGACCCGGGCCAGTTCGATTCGGCGCTCAGGACTTTCGCCCTGTTTGCCCCGTTCCGCGCTGGCAGAGAGAAAGTTACGCGTCTGCGGGTTTGAACGTCAAATCCGGGGGTAGCGTCCCCGGTCACATCATTTCCCGCTCGCTATATCGCCTGCTCAGCACCGGTGGACGCTTGGCCCGCCGCAACCAGGGCACCTTGCCGCGCTTCGCCCTCCAGCCAAGGCACCACCGTCACGGGCAGCGCCGCCGCCTTCCGAAGCCCCCACCCGCCTCAGTCACGCTCATCTGCACGTACCTGCCGCAGGGATGCCGGCGGAGGTGTCAGCGCGCCAGAAACCGCAGGCATCCCCCACGACCCTTGAGCGGCCTGGGGCAGTGGATGTGGCGCGGCGTGCCGCGGAACTCTGGTGTGCGGTGGAGCAGCCCGGTGGCAGTGGACCTCGGGGGCCCGGTGGAGCAGCTCGGCAGTAGTGGACCTCGGGTGCACTAGGGAGCAGCCCGGTGACGGTGGAGCGTCCGTCACGGTGCCTGACGGTCGGTGCGCCGGCCGGCCGCCCGCCAGGCTCGGACGCCAAGCACACCGACGGTGGTGCCGATAATCAGTGACGCCGCGATCAGCAGGGCGTGGATCCAGAGGAAGCCGGTGGCCGGGAACTCCCCGACCCTGCCGGTGGACCAGGCCCGCGGGTCCTTCCAGATGGCGACGGCGAACCTCGGCCAGATCACCCAGGTCCAGATTCCGACCCCGGTGAGGAAGAGCGCCCAGCCACGCGACAGCACCATGGCTGCCGAGTATGCCAGCGCGACCTGGCGGGCCAACGATCGAGACGCAGGTCAGGGAACCTGCCGCCGCTGAGGACCTGCCGCCGCCGGCGCCGCCGTGTCGTGCGCTCAAGCCGGGAGCGCGGCGAGCGGGGTGCAGCGCTTCCGTACGCCGTGCGGCTTGACGGGCAGCGCCTCGGCGGCCCGGAGCTGGTGCGAGCCACAGCCGAACTGGCGAACCGTCCCTCGGCCGAATCCCCGTGCACGTGGCTCTCCCAGAAGTCGAAGAGAGAACGGTGAGCAGTAGGCGATTCCTTGTGCCATTCCGAAACGGCGGCGGGCGATTCGGACGGGTCCCCGGAAATGGGAGGCCCGCATGACGCGGGCCTCCCGAAGATGCCGTCAGAAGCAGGTGCCGATGCCGCCGATCGCGGGGTTCGCCCGGTCATGGTAATGGATCGTGCCGCTCGGGTCGGCCATGAAGCCACCCCAGATGATGCAACCGCCTCTGACGTACGCCCGGGCGGGCCCGGCCGCCCAGAGCTTGTCGCCGTCGTCGGTCTGGGTGGGCAGGTACTGGGCGGCGAGGTAGACCTGGGTGCGGCTCAGCGTCCCCACGTAGGCGGACTTGACGGTGACCGTGCAGCCGTAGCCGACCATCGGGTTGTGCAGCAGGTACACGGTGCCGAGCCGGACGCCGGTCTCCGCATGCCGGATCGGGTCCTGGTCCAGGACCGTGTATCCGAGCCCGCAGAGCGACTGCGGCGTGACCGGGTTGACGACGGCCGCCTGCGCGGCGGCGGCGGCCCCGGCGACGAGCCCGAGCGCGACGGCGAGCACGACCCCGAGCCGACGAATGGTGCGGTACATCCGCGTCCCCCTTTTTTTCCTCTGCGACAGATGCGTCACCAGAATGGGCGGCCGGGTTGACCGAACGAATGTGTCGACTGGACACTCCGCATCCCCGGCCGATGTGCGCGGCCCATTTCCCGTCGCCGCCACCTGCGGCACAGCCGTGTCATTCATCGATGGTCGGCGAATATGACGTACTTCGCACCGAGAAATTTCAGTGAACCGAAAATTGCCGTGTTGTTTCCCGGAGGCGCAGGCGGGGCACTGACTTCCGGGACCGGCGCAGACCGTCATCGGAGGTGACCCGTGCAGCCGTCGACGTTCAATCCCTGGACCTGGCGCGACCCGTCCGCCCTCGCCGGCGGGTACTCCGGAGCCAACCCCGACTCCGCCCCGCCGGACGGGCCGGAGCCCGGCGGCGACGGACCCGACGCCCCCGGCCCCGGCACCCCGCTCGACCTGGTCGGCTACCGGGTGGAGGCCACCGACGGGCGGATCGGCTCGGTCGACGAGGCCAGCGACGACACCGACGCCCGCTGGCTGGTGGTGGACACCGGACCGTGGATCTTCGGCCGCAAGGTCCTGCTGCCGGCCGGCACGGTGACACGGGTGGACCACCTGGACCGCACGGTGCACGTGGACCGCACCCGCGAGCAGGTCAAGGAGTCACCGGCCTTCGACCCGGACGCCTACGGCGAGCCCGGCTACCGGGACCGGATCGGCGACTACTACCGGGACAGCTACCGGCAGGGCTGAGCGGGCAGCGCCGGACCCGCTACCGTGGGGGCATGGTCCGGCCGATCAGCTACGCGCCGGAGGCCGTCGACCTGGTCGACGGCCTCCCGCTCGGTGTCGTGACCACCTCTCCGACCCGCTCCGACGACGGCCGCGAGCGGATGATCGACGTACTTCGTGCCGGTGGACTGCGGTTCCGCGACGGCGCGCGATGGCGTTCGGCTCACTGAGCCGACCCTGACCGACCCGGGATGACATCCCTGGTCGACGCGCGCCCGCGCACACACTCGTCCACCAGGCACGAAAGGCGTACCACCATGTCCGTTGCACGGATGCTCACCGGGGACCGTCCCACCGGGCGGCTGCACCTCGGCCACTACGTCGGCAGCATCGCCAACCGGGTGCGGCTGCACCAGCGCTTCGAGAGCTTCTTCATCATCGCCGACCTGCACATGCTCACCACGCGGAACACCCGCGAGGACATCGAGCGGGTCGCGGGCAACGCCCGGGAGATGGTCACCGACATCCTGGCCGCCGGCGTCGACCCGCGGCGTGCCACCTTCTACCTCCAGTCGGCCATCCCGGAGGTCGGCGACCTGAACACCCTCTTCCAGAACCTGGTCACGGTGCCCCGGCTGGAACGCGTGCCCTCGCTCAAGGACATGGCCCGCGACGCCGGCAAGGAGGAGATGCCCTACGGCCTGCTCGGATACCCGGTGCTCCAGGCCGCCGACATCCTCTGCGTGAAGGGGCAGGTCGTCCCGGTCGGCAAGGACAACGCGGCGCACGTGGAGGTGACGCGGGAGATCGCCCGGCGCTTCAACCACCTCTACGGGGAGGTGTTCCCCGTGCCGGAGACGATCGCGTCGGAGACGCCCACCCTGGTCGGCACGGACGGCCGGGCGAAGATGAGCAAGAGCCTGGGCAACGCGATCGCGCTCTCCGCCGATCCGGCGACGGTGCGCCGGGCGGTGATGGGCATGTACACCGACCCGAACCGGGTCCGCGCCGACGTGCCCGGCACCGTCGAGGGGAACCCGGTCTTCGCGTACCACGACGTCTTCAACCCCGATCGGGCGCAGGTCGACGACCTCAAGGAGCGCTACCGGGCCGGTCGGGTCGGCGACGTGGAGGTGAAGGAGAAGCTGGCGGTCGCGCTAGACCGGTTCCTGGACCCGATCCGGGAGCGCCGGGCCCGGATCGAGGCCGAGCCCGGGCTGGTCGATCAGTTGATCTTCGAGGGCACGGAACGGACCCGCCACGAGGTGCGGCAGACACTCGTCGAGGTCCGCCGGGCGATGGGGCTGACCAGCGCGTACACGCAGGTGCGCCGCCGGGCCGAGCGGCACCGCAAGGCCACGGCCACGCCGGCCTGAGCAGTCGTACGACCGGCGACCGGCCCGGGACGGGGAATGAGCTCCGGCACCGGGCCGGTTCGTGCGGAGCGGTCGCGGAGCGGGCGCTGCGCGAGGCGGACCGGGTCGTCGAGGCGCAGGCGTCGACGGAGTGGGGACCGCTGCACCGGGCCGACTGATCCGCCCCGCGACCAGGTCGGCCTCCCCCACCGCCCCCGAGGTCTGGCGGCCCGGGGCCCCGGGTCGCTAGGTTTCAGCTTCGGGTATCTCACTGTCGTCGATCGGGGGAAGTCGGCCGCGTGTCGCACATCGAGAAGATCACCGGGGAACTGCGCGCCTTGACGACCGGCGTCGACAGGGCGCAGGCGCTGGCGTCCGCCGCCGACAACCAGGCGCAGGAGGTTGCCCTGCGCGCCGCCGGCGCCGGCTTCGCCGCCGTGGCGGCGGGCGTGATCCGGGTACGCGACGGCATCTCGGCCGTCCGGGGCAGCCTGGGCAGCCTCGCGACCACCATCGGCGAAGCCACGAAGGCCACCGCGGCCGTCCCGCAGGAGGCCAGCCCGCACGAGACGATCACCGGCCTGGCACCGGTGCACAACGCGTGCGACGGCATCCGCGACACCGCCGCCGCCACCATCGCGCAGGTCCGCGAGACACGACAACTCGTCACCACCGTCCTGCACGGCGGCCAACCGGGCCCTCTCGTGCAGTCCCTGGAGAGCATCACGCAGGTCCTGAGCCTGGTCGCCCAACGCACCGCCAGCGCCCGGCAGGCGGTCGAGACGGCGATCGCCGAGGCCCGACAGCTGGGGTCGGCGGGAAACTGACCGGGGCTGGCGGCAGCACACCGTCCAGCCCTACCTCGACCACCGACGCCGGCACCGCCGGCCGCCACCCTGGGCACGAGGATCCCATCCACGACCCGGCCCACGACTCCGCGCCGTGGACCAGAACCGCCACCGGCACTGCCGGCGGCACACCGACCGGACCACGCACCCGAATCCCGGCCAATGAGAGACCGGCCGAACGCCGCAGCCTGGAACTGGAGAACGACGCCGCCGACACGGTCGCCAGCAGTGGCTATCGGGTGCACCAGAACCCCACGAAACAGGAGATCGCGACGGCCAAGCTGAATGCCGGCGACGTCGTCGACGAAAAGAGGTCGCCGGATTACCTGATCGAAGGGCTTGTCTTCGATTGCTACGCTCCCACTTCCTCCGCGGCACCACGCTCCATCTCAAGTGCAGTGAGCAGGAAGGTCGGGCGGCGGCAGAGCCAACGGGTAGTACTGAACCTCCAGGACTGGCGGGGAGATCCCGCCGCCCTGCAAAAGCAGTTCGACGACTGGCCGGTACCGGGGCTGAAGGAGTTGGTGGCCGTCACACGGAACGGCCAGATCGTCCAGATCGTCCGGCGGGACTGAGGAAGGTCGAACGCATGTCCATCACCTATCGACTGACGCTCGCGGGCGACGTCCCGCTGGACCGGATGGCGTCGCTGGTCGCCCCCGAGGCGGCCGAGACCACGACGCACTCCGGCACCCGGATGCTCAGCGCCGACCTGAACGAGGAGTGCGGCTACGCCGTCAGCATCGTCGCCGGCAGCCGGGGCTACTACGGGGCCGAGGACGACGGCGGCGTCCCGTGGGAGTGGGAACCGGCAACCTACGTCGACATCGACTTCCACATGCGGAAGGACACGCTGGGGGAGAAGGGCAGGCCGCACATGCTGCGGACCGTGGGCCGGGTGCTGGCCGACCGGCCCGAGGACGCGGCGCTGGTGCTCAACGACAACTGGTTGCTGCTGACCCGGTTCGACGGCGTGATCCGCCGGCACAACGAGGCCGACTGGTACGACGAGGCGTACGACAGCTTCCTGCCCCGCTGACCCGCGGATCGCGACGGCCGTTTCGGGTCCCCCTGGCGCCGGCGCGGCCGTCCTACCATCGGATCGTGGCGAACTTCGATGTCCCGGCAGCGGTCGCGACGATCTGGCAGCGGCAGGCTGCCTGGTCACGGGCGTCCGGCGAGGCCAAGCGTGCGATCACCCGTGCGCGATTGACCATCGCCGCGCTCACCGTGGGGGCCGCCGTGTGCGGCACCCTCGCCAACCAGCTCGGGCACGCCCACCCCGGTGTGGGGCGGGCGCTCGCGATCGTCGCGGCGGCGGCGCTGCTCGTGGTGCCGCTGGCGGCCCGGTGGTCCTCCCGGGAGGCGGTGCACGCGTGGACCCGGCTCCGTTCGGTCTCCGAGGCGCTGAAGGCGGACACCTACCGCTACCTCGCCGGGGTCGCCCCGTTCGGCGGCGCGGACCGGGACGCCGTCCTGCTCGGCCGCTTCGACGCGCTCATGGACGACGCCGGCGACCTGGTCGGCCGCACCCTGGACGCGCCGCCGGCCGACCGTCCGCTGCCAGCCGTCTCGGACGTGGCCACGTACGTGACGGAGCGGTTGCAGCGACAGGTCGACGGCTACTACCTGCCGGCGGCCCGCCGGATGGCCCGCGCCGCGCGGCGGGTCCGGTACGCGGCGACGGGGCTCACGATCGCCGCCGCCCTGGTCTCCGCGACGGTCGGGGTGCTCGGCGACAACCTCGGCCTCACCGCCTGGATCGGTGTCGCGGCGGCCGTGACCACGGCGCTGGTCGGCTACGGCTCAGCCCAGCAGTACGAGCACCACCAGATCGAGTACGCCCGCACCGCCGACCAGCTGACCCGGCTGCGCACGGCCCGCGAGGCCGGGCTGGGCTGGGCCGACGACGACGCGTTCGTCGCCGAGGCGGAGCGCATCGTGTCGCTGTCCAACGAGGGCTGGATGGCGAAGATGATCGAGCAGGATGGCGCTGCGCAGCCGTGACATCACAGGTTGTGCCATATAGCATCGTCGATAGTCGTCGTTGACCGTCGTCGTGGGCGGTCGTCCGTCCACTCCCGACTCCAAATGGGGGAACCGACGTGGATCGCACCGCACGCCAGCCCGATCCGACCGCGCCGCCACTGGACGACCTCCGGCGTACCCCGCTCGGCCGGATCTCCCTCGACCGGGCCCGGTCCGTCACGCGCGTGGCCGGCCGGAGGGAGGATCGCCCGGCGCGTGTCGACGTCGCAGCGTTCAGCTCTGCGATCTGAGCCGGACGGGCAGCCGACCGGGCACGTCGCCCCGCTGACGCAGTACGTGCTGAAGCTGGTCAGCCGCTGCGACCTCGCCTGCGACCACTGCTACGTCTACGAGCACCCCGACCAGTCCTGGCGGCGCCAGCCCCGGGTGATGGCTCCCGCCACGGTGACGGCCGTCGCGGAGCGGATCGCGGAGCACGCGGCGGCGCACCGGCTCGGCGTCGTACGGGTGGTCCTGCACGGCGGTGAGCCCCTGCTCGCCGGTGCCGCCCGGCTCGACTCCACCGCCGCCACCCTGCGGCGCGTCATCGGCCCGGTGGCCCGGCTCGACCTGCGGATGCAGACCAACGGGGTGCTGCTCACCCCGGCGACCTGCGACGTGCTGGTCGCCCACGACGTGAAGGTGGGGATCTCGCTCGACGGCGACCGGGCCGCCAACGACCGGCACCGCCGCCACGCCAACGGGTCGAGCAGCCACCGCCAGGTGCTGCGGGCGCTGTCGCTGCTGCGCAGCCCCGCGTACCGCAGCAGCTACGCGGGCATCCTCTGCACCGTCGACCTCGTCAACGACCCGATCCGGGTGTACGAGGCGCTGCTGGCCGAGGAGCCGCCGCACGTCGACTTCCTGCTGCCGCACGCCAACTGGGACAACCCGCCCGCCCGGCCCGGCGGCCTCGCCACCCCGTACGCCGACTGGCTGCTGGCCGTCCACCGGCGCTGGCTGGCCGACGGGCGTCCGGTGCCGATCCGCCTGCTGGAGTCCCTGCTCTCCACCGCGTCCGGGCACGGCAGCCGCAGCGAGGCGGTCGGGCTCGGCCCGGCCGACCTGGTCGTCGTCGAGACCGACGGCACCTTCGAGCAGGTCGACTCGCTCAAGTCCGCCTTCGACGGCGCCGCGGCCACCGGCCTGGACGTCTTCCGCCACCGGGTGGACGACGCCGCGGCCCACCCGGCGATCGCCGTACGGCAGACCGGTCTCGACGGTCTCTGCGCGACCTGCCGCGCGTGCCCGGTGGTCGGGCACTGCGGCGGCGGGCTCTACGCCCACCGGTACCGCGCCGGAGACGGCTTCGACAACCCGTCCGTCTACTGCCCCGACCTGCTGAAACTCGTCCGGGTGGTGACGGCGGCGCCGGTCGCCGACGAACCCGCCCGGCCCACCGACTCGCTCCACCCGCGCGTCCTCGACGACCTGGCGACCGGCGCGGGCACGGCGGGCTCGGCCGCGCAGCTCGCCGCCGTCCACCTGGCGCTGGTGCGCGCCCTGCTGGTCGCGCTCAGCGAGCGGGCCGCGGGCGACCCGGTGGCGGCCGACGGGTGGCGGCTGCTGGTCCACCTGGACGACGCGCACCCCGACGCCGTCCGCGCCGTGCTGGCCCACCCCTTCGTGCGCCGCTGGGCCCGGCGCTGCCGGGACGGGACGGCCGAGTTGTCCTACCTGGCCTGCGTGGCGGCGGCCGCCGCCGTCCGCGCCAGGGTCCGGGCCGACCTGCCCGTCCCGGTACGCGACGGGGTGGTCAGCCTGCCGACGCTCGGCGCGCTCGCGGTCGGTGCCGAGCGGGGCGTCGTCAGGCTCGTCGTCGACGACGGCGACGTCCGGCTCGCCGACCGGCGGATCGCCGTCCTCCCGGGCCACGACGGCGACCCGGCCCGGGAGGACGGACCGGACGGCTGGCTGCCGCTGCGTGCCGTCCGGCTCGGCGGTGACCGGCTGCTGTTGGAGGACACCGATCCGCACCGGGACGGCTACGACCTGCCGGTCGAGCCGCGGCTGTCCGGCGCCGCCGCGCTGGGGTGGACGCGGCGGTTGGAGGGGGCGGTGCGGCGGATCGACGCCGAGGCCACCAGCTACACGGCGGGCGTACGCACCCTGCTGCGGGCCGTCGTGCCGCTGCGCGCGGAGCCGACCGGCCGGTTCCGCAGCGCCGCCGCCGGCGCCGCCTTCGGCGCGGTGGCCGTCACGGCCGTACCCGACGACGCCACCCTCGCCGTGCTGCTGGTGCACGAGGTGCAGCACCTCAAGCTCAGCGCGGTGCTGGACGTCTGCGACCTGTTCGACCGCGACGACACCCGGACGCTGCGCGTGCCGTGGCGGGACGACCCACGCCCGGTGGAGGGCGTGCTGCACGGTGTCTACGCCCATCTGGCGGTCGCCGACGTGTGGCGCCACCGCCCCGGGCCGGCCGCCGGGGGCCACTTCCGCCGCTACCGGGACTGGACCGACGGGGCCGTCGACGCCCTGCTCGACCTGGGCGTCCTGACCGCCGCCGGCGAGCGGTTCGTCGGGGGGATGCGCGCCACGGTGGACACATGGCCGTGACCGCCGGTCCGCTCCGGCGGGCCACGCTGACGGCGGACCTGCGCGCGCTGGGACTGCGGCCGGGGTCCACCGTGCTGGTGCACTGCGCCCTGTCCCGCGTCGGCCGGGTGGCGGGCGGCCCCGCCACGCTGCTGGCCGCCCTGCGGGACGTGCTGGGCGGGTCGGGCACGGTGGTCGTACCGGCGCAGACAGCCGGCAACTCCACCACCTCGCGGGCGTTCCGGGCGGCGACCGCCGGCATGGGCGCCGCCGGGATCGCGGCGGCGGAGGCGGCCATCGTGCCGTTCGACCCGGAGCACAGCCCCGCCGAGGGCATGGGGATCTTCGCCGAGCACGTACGCCGGCAGCCGGGGGCGTGCCGGAGCCGCCACCCGCAGACCTCCTTCGCCGCCCTCGGCCCCGACGCGGCCCGGCTGACCGCCGTCCACGACCTCGACTGCCACCTCGGCGAACGCTCACCCCTCGGCGCGCTCCACGCCGCCGGCGCCGTGGTGCTGCTGCTCGGCGTCGACTGGTCGGTCTGCACGGCGTTCCACCTGGCCGAGTACCGGCTGCGCCGGCCGCCGGCCGACCGGGCGTACCGGTGCTACGTGCGCGACGCCGCCGGGCGGCGGGTCCGGCACGACTTCCAGGCCCCGGACCTGCACGACTCCGACTTCCCGCTGATCGGCCGGGCCCTGACGGACGCCGAGCCGGTGCGTACCGGGCGGGTCGGCGGCGCCGACGCCCGGCTCGTGGGTCTCCGGGTGGCCGTCGACTTCGCCCGGGGGTGGATGGATGAGCACCGGCGGTGACGAGCAGGGCAGCGGAGCGTTGGCCACGGTCGATACTGTGGACGGTCGGGAGTCGCCGCACCGGTCGGGAGCCTCAGTTGACAGAGGGCACGTTCTGGGAGGACGAGAGCGCCCCCGTGTTCTTTCTCAGCTACGCTCACAAGAAGAACCAGGTCGCGGCGCCCCGGGACACCAACCAGAAGGTCTTCCAGCTCTTCGTCGACCTCTCCGACCATGTCGTCGAGCTGCTCGGCCTCGGCCCGGGGCGCACGGCCGGATTCATGGACCGGATGCTCGACGGCGGGCAGGTATGGACCGACGACCTGGCCTTCGCCGCCGGGCACTGCCAGGTCTTCATCCCGTTGATCTCCACTCACTACCTCAACAGCGACTGGTGTGCCCGCGAGTGGGACGCGTTCACCCGCCGGCCGATACTGACCCGGCCGGGTGCCGAGCCGTCGGCGGGGGAGACGCCGGTCATCCCGGTCAACTGGTCCCTGGTGGAGCGTCGCCGGCTGCCGGCGGCCGTGTCGCGGAGGCAGATGTTCACCCCCACCCGGCTGCCCCCGGAGATCGCTCCGCAATACCACGAAGAGGGCATCTACGGTCTACTGAGCCTCGGCGACACCGGCAAGGCCGCCTACGACGCGGTGGTCTGGCGGCTGGCGCAGCGGGTCGCCCGGGCCTATCGGACGCACTGGGTGCAGGCACAGGTCCCCACCGACGTGCGGCAGTTGCGCACCACGTTCGAGGAGGGCGGACATGACGTGGTCTGACCCCGTTCCGCCCCGGGGCGCATCCCGCCGGGAGACCTACTTCTTCCTGAGCTACGCCCACTCGGTGCCGCTGTCGGCCGGTGTCCGGCCGGACACCGACTACTGGGTCAACCGGTTCTTCAACGACCTGGCCACCGCCGTCCGGCACGCTGCCACGAGGAGCGGCGACCTCGACGCCGGCTTCTTCGACGGCCAGGTCAACCCGGGAGCCGACCTCAGACAGACGCTCACCGACGCGCTCAGCCTCGCGCACGTCTTCGTGCCGCTGCACTCACCGAACTACTTCCGCAACGCGTGGGCGCTGGGCGAACGCGAGTCGTTCCGCAGCCGACTCACCCGGCTCACCCCGGCGCAGGCCGAACGGCACCTGGTGCCGGTGCTGTGGCTGCCGCTGCCGTCCTGGGGCGAGCGGCCGGAGACGACCCGGGCCCTCGACCTGGTTCCGGACGCCGGCGACCGGGCCGACTACGCCGAGAACGGCCTGCGCGCCCTCTGCAAGCTCAGCGCCTACCACGACCTCTACCGGCGGGTCCTCGAGGCGCTGGCGAAGCAGATCGTCACGGTGACCGAGACGCAGCCGCTGGCCCGGTCCCGGGCGACGGCGCTGTCCAGCCACCCGGTGCCTGACAGCGTCGGCCCGGCGCTGGTGGTCACCACCCTCACCGACCACGCACGGTGGCGGCCCTACGCGGGGCAGCACGAGCTGGCCGTGGCCGACCACGTCGCCGCGACCGCCGAGCGGCTCGGCCTGCCCACCCGGGTCGTCGACCTGGCGGCGGCCCGGGCCCTGGCGCCGCGGAGCCCCACCGTCGTGCTGGTGGACGCCGCGACCGGTGCCGCCGCCATCCGTTCGGCGCTGGACGACCTGCCCCGCTGGGTCGTCCCGCTGGTCATCGCCGCCGGTCACGAGCGTGGCGCGACGGCACCCGAGTCGGTTTCCGAAGCGTTGCAGGCCGCCGGGTTCCCCCGGGTCATGCCGGTACGCGCGATCGACGAGTTCGAGCGCTGCACCCCGCTGCTGGTGACCGAGGCCCGCAAGCAGTTCCTCCGGTACGGTCCGGTCGACCCGCCGGACGGCCCGGTCACCCCGAGACCGAGCCTGCGCCCGGCGCGGCCCTTCGACGGGCCGCCCGGGTCCGGCGCGAGCCTGCCGCCGGTGCGGCCGTTCGACACGACGCGAGGGAAGGACGAGCGATGACGCCATCGCGCGAAGGGCAGGTCATCACCTTCTACTCCTACAAGGGCGGTACGGGCCGCACGATGGCGCTGGCCAACACCGCCTGGATCCTCGCCGCGAACGGTCAGCGGGTGCTCGTCGCCGACTGGGACCTGGAGTCTCCCGGCCTGCACCGGTTCTACGCCCCGTTCCTCGACCCGGAGCAGGTCGCCACCACCGGCGGCGTCATGGACCTGATCCTCGACTACGAGTGGGAGAACGCCCGCCGGCGCGAGGAGACCGGCGCCGACCCCCGGCCCGGCGACTGGCACCGGGAGTACGCGCGCGTCCACCGGTACGCGTTCTCGGTGAGCTGGGAGTTCCCCGGCGGCGGCAGCCTCGACCTGCTCCTGGCCGGCCGGCACAATCCCGACTACGCGACCAGCGTGACCGGCCTGAACTGGGACAACTTCTACAACCGGCTCGGCGGCGCGCAGTTCTTCGACGCGCTGCGCGAGGACATGAAGCGGCACTACGACTACGCCCTGATCGACAGCCGCACCGGGATCAGCGACGTCGCCGAGATCTGCACCATCCACCTGCCCGACGTGCTGGTCGACTGCTTCACCCTCAGCGACCAGGGCATCGACGGCGCCGCGGCGGTGGCCGCCCGCGTCCGCGACTACGAGGGGCGTCGGGCGCGGCGGGTGCTGCCCGTGCCGATGCGGGTCGACGACGGGGAGAAGGGCAAGCGGGACGCCGGGCGGTCGCTGGCCATGCAGAAGTTCGCCGGCCTGCCGGGCGGCATGACCGACAGCGAGCGGCAGGCCTACTGGCTCACCGTCGAGGTGCCCTACCGCGCGTACTACGCCTACGAGGAGACGCTGGCGACCTTCGGCGACGAGCCGGGCGGGCGCACCACCCTGCTGTCCGCGTACGAGACGTTGACCAGCCACATCACCAACGGCAGGATCACCGGCCTGCCCCGGATGGACGACCAGCTGCGCCGCCGGACGGTGCAGCGCTTCGAACGCAAGCCGACGGTCGTGGACGAGCTGATCCTGCTGCGGCACGTGCCCGAGGACCAGGTGTGGGCGGAGTGGGCGCAGGCCGTGCTGAACTCCGCGGACCTACGGGTGGTCACCGCTGCCCTGGACGGGCCGGCACCCGAGCAGACGGGCTCGGCCTTCCGCGAGGTCCGGCTGCTCTCCCGCGCCTACCTGGCGGCCTGGCGTGCCCGCTCCGGCACCGCTGGCGACCGGGCCGCGCCGAGCTGGCTGGCCGTGCACGTCGACGACACCCCGCCCGTGCCGGACGTCCCGGTCGGCAGTTGGACGGCCGTGCACGACCTCACCGCCGAGGACGCGGCGACCCACCTGCTGAAGCTGGTGGGACGCACGGTGGGCGCGGCCGGCCTGCGCCCGGCCCGCTTCCCCGGGGTGCGCGCGACGGTCTTCAACGCGCCGGCCCGCAACGCCCGCTTCACCGGGCGCGAGGACCTGCTGCGCCGGCTCCGTGAGGAGCTGAGGGCGTCGGGCGGCAGCGGCACCCCGGTCGCCCTGCGGGGCGGTCCCGGTCTCGGCAAGACGCAGCTCGCCATCGAGTACGCCCACCGGTTCCGGGGCGCGTACGACATCATCTGGTGGGTCGCCGCCGACCCGCCGCAGTTCGTCGACGTGCTCATGACGGAGCTCAGCGACGAGCTGGGCCTGCCGAGCCAGGCGACGATCCCGGAGACCAACCGCGCCCTGCGGCAACGGCTGGGTCAGACCGAGCGCCGCCCCGACGGCAGCCCGCCGCCGCACTGGCTGCTGATCTTCGACAACGCCGACCAGTACGAGGACGTCCGGCCCTACCTGCCGCAGGGCAACGGACACGTGCTGGTCACCACCCGCAACCCGGACTGGGGTGACCTGGCGCGGGCGGTGGACGTCGACGAGTTCGCGCGGGCGGAGAGCGTGGCGCACCTGCGCGCCCGCCTCGGCGAGCACCTGATGAGCGTCGCCGAGGCCGAGCGGGTCGCCGACGCCGTGGAGAACGTGCCGATCTTCGTCGCGACGGTCGGGGCGTGGTTGGCCGACACCCGCACACCGGTCGAGGACTACCTGGCCGGGCTGCGCCGCACCGGCCTGGAGACGGAGGTCTGGGACCTCCCGCTCCAGCGGCTGAGGGAGGGTTCCCCGGGGGCGTACCGGCTCCTCCAACTCGCGTCGGTGCTCGCCCCGGAGATCTCCCTCGACCTGCTCTACAGCGACCGGGTGGCGCGGGTCATCGCCCCGCACGACCCGGTCGTCGCCGCGCGGGTCGCCGACCGGGTCTCCGAGCGTGACATCGCGGCGACGCTGGTGCAGCGGATGAACAAGCTCGCGCTCATCAAGCTGGACCCGCACGCCCACCGCGTGCAGGTGCACCGGCTGTTGCAGACCGCGCTGCGCGCCCGGATGACCGACGACGAGTTGGTCACGGCCAAGCACGAGGTGCACCAGATCCTCGCCGGGTCGCGACCGCCGGGTGAGGTGGAGGACCCGGCGAACCGGCAACGGTTCCGGATGCTCTGGCCGCACCTCGACGGCTCCGACGCGATCTCCTGCCGGGACGACGACGTCCGGCAACTGGTCATCGACCGGGTCCGCTACATCTACGTCAGCGGCGGGTACGAGCAGGGCGAGCGGTACGCGCGGGAGACCGAGGCCGTGTGGTCGGCGCTGCTGGCGGAGTTGCCGCCGGACGGGACGGAGCACCGCAAGCTGCGCGTCCAACTGCTGCACCTCCGGTTCAACTGGGCGAACGTGCTGCGCAGCCTCGGGCGGTTCGACGAGGCCCTCCGGCTGGACGAGGACACCCTGCACCAGCAGGAGGAGCTGATCGGCGACAGCCACCCGCACACGCTGATGACCGCCGGTGGTTACGGGGCGGACCTGCGCACCCTGGGCCGCTACCGGGAGGCCCTGGAGCGCAGCTCGCGGACGTACGCCGCTTCGGTCGAGGTCTTCGGCGAGGATCACCGGCGGACCCTGACCGCGGCGAACAACCTGGCCGTGTCGTACCGGCTGATGGGCATGTTCGACCGGGCGCTCGAGGGTGACCAGGCGACCAACCGGCGACAGCGGGTCGTTCTCGGGCCGGAGCACCCGAACACCCTGGTGTCGGCCAACAACCTCGCCCGCGACCTGCGGGAGACCGGCGACTACGAGGGTTCCGTGGCGCTGCTACGGGAGGTGGTGACCGGCTACCGGAACCTCTTCGGCGAGCAGTCCCGTGACCTGCTCACCGCGCAGGCCAACCTCGCCGTGTCGTTGCGCAGCACCGGGGAGATCGCCGAGGCGGCCCAGTTGCTCGACGAGACCTACCAGCGGCTGCTGGCCACCCTCGGGCCGACCAGCCCGGACACCCTGTTCAGCCGGCTCAGCCGCACGGCCAACCTGATGTTGCAGGGGCAGAACGCGCAGGCCCTGGCGGAGCTGGTCGAGGTGGAGCAGCAGTTCGTCCAGGCGTTCGGCGCCGACCACCCGTACTCGCTGGTCTGCCGGGTCAACCTGGGCGTGGCCCAGTGGGACGCCGGCGACACGGGCACCAGCCTGTCGATCACCGAGGCGGCCGCGGCGGCGATGCTCGCCGCACTCGGCGACCGGCACCCGTTCACCATGGCGGCGGCCAACAACCTCGCGGTCTTCACCATCCTCACCGGGGAGCCGGAGCGGGGACGCGACCGGCTGCTGGCCGTGGTGGAGCAGCTCGCGGAGGTGCTCGGGCCCGAGCACCCCGACACGTTGCGGGCCCGGGGCAACCTGGAGACCGTCAACCAGGCGTTGTCCGGCGGCCGGGTGAGCATCGGGCGGATGCGGATCGCCGACCGGCTCGCCAACCGGGTCGGGCAGCACCACCCCAGTGTCGTGGTGCTCCGCGACGGGCGGTACGTGCGGCGGGTGCTCGACCCGCACCCCTACTGACCGGGCCGCGCGCCGATCAGCAGGTCGGCGCTCAGCGCGGGGTCGGGGTCGACGAGCCAGCGCAGGATGCGCGGCAGCTCCTCGACCGCGTCGAAGTGCGCCGCCCCGGGCCGGACCTCCATCTCGGCGCCGGGTATCTGCGCGGCCAGCCAGCGGCCGTGGCTGACCGGGGCGAAGTTGTCGTCGGCGCCGTGCCACAGCCGGACCGGCGTCGCCGCGGTGTCGATCGCCCGCAGGTCGAAGGCCCAGGGGCGGCGGAACGCCAGCACGTCGTCGATCCACCCGTACGGCCCGGAGCGGAGCGCCTCCGCGTAGGTGTCGGTGATGAGCCGGCGCAGCGCCGGATCGTTGACCGCCCGCCGGTCCGCCGCGCTCATCTCCGTCCTCAGGTCCGCGAGGAGCAGCCGTGGGTCCGCGGCGGCCCGCTCGGCACGCTGGCGGATCTCCTCCACCACGGCGGCGGTGTCGGGGCTGCCGGCGCCGAACCCGCGCACGTTGCCGGTGTTCATGCCGCCGACCCAGTCCAACTCGATGGCGTTCCACGGGGCGAGACTGACCAGCACCGCCACCCGGGTCACCCTGCCGCGCAGGCGGGCATCGGCCGCGCAGGCGAGGGCGTGCGGGCCGCCGCCGGAGCGTCCGACGACCGCGAACTCCCGCACGCCCAGGTGGTCGGCGATCGCCTCGACGTCGCGGGCGGCGTCGGCGACGTCGCGGTTCTCCCGTCGGTCGGAGTCGCCGTAGCCGGGCCGGTCGTAGGCGATCAGCCGGACACCCATGCGGTAGAGGACGATGCCGCGAGGCTTCGGGCCACGGCGGCTGCCGGGCGTGCCGTGGAGCAGGAAGACGGGGAAGCCGTCGGGCGCGCCGGTCACCTCGTACGCCACGCGTCTGCTGTCCTCGCGTTCGGCGAAGTCGGCCCCTGGCTCGCCGTCTCGGGTCACTCCGTCCTGCCCTTCGGTGCCGCAACCAGCCAATACTCGCAACCCGGCATCGAGTAGAGACGATGTCGGACGGCTCCACTCAACAATCGAGCCTAATGGTCGGGCCCGCTGCGCCGCTATGCCGAGCGGGAACAAGGGGCCGGATCTGTCGGAAACGACACCTACGGTCTGCCGCCGCTGGAACTTCCGGCGGCCGCTTCCACCGGGCACGCGGTGGCGGGGGTCGGACGGTCAGGCGGTCAGCGCGTCGAGGGCGTCGTCGAGCCGGGGCTTCCGGCCGTCGGCGAAGACGTCGAGGAACTCCTCGCCGGGCGCGGCCCAGAACCGGGTGCGCGGCTCGTCGCGCCAGTCGCAGGTGATCTCGCAGCCCCACGAGTGCAGGTACGTCCGTTGGTCCGCCAGCCCGCGGTGGAACAGCGGGTCGCCGACGATCGGGAAGCCGAGCCACGCCAGGTGGACGCGGATCTGGTGACGCCGGCCGGTGACCGGCTTGAGCACCAGCAGCGTACGGTCGCCGCTGACCAACGCGGTGGCGAAGTCGGTACGGGACTCGTAGGAGGGCTTGGACCGGTCGACGGCCGACTCCGGCAGCGCGAAGCGGCGGCGGTCGGCGTCGTAGCGGATGGCGTCGCGCTCGCCCGCGATCCGGATGGTGCCCTTGCGGCCCGGCCGCAGCGGCAGGTCGATGGTGCCGGTCTCGGGCAGCCGCGCCCCCTCGACCCAGGCCAGATAGCGCTTGTCGGCGCCCCGGTTGGCGAACTGCCGGGTCAGCGAGGCGTGCGCCGACGGCGTCCTGGCGAGCAGCAGCAGCCCCGAGGTGACCTTGTCGATGCGGTGCACCCAGTGCACCGGCTCCCCGGCGGCGGCGGCCAGGTCGGTCAGGGACTCGGCGTGCCGCTCGCCCATCACGGAGATGCCCGGCGGCTTGTCGAGCACGAGCAGGTGGTCGTCCTCGTGGATGGGATCGCGCCGAAGTTCCGACCAACTGAAGGTGGTCATCATCGCCTCGGCTCTCGACTGTGCTGAGCTGCTCGGTGTCGCCGACGGCCGGCCCCGGGACATCGGTGACGCGCGGAGCGGGGTCGAGCCGGGCCAGGTGGGCCGGCACGGCGAAGGATACCAACCCGGCGACCGCCCGCCCCGACGTCGAGCGACGTCGCCCCCGGGGGCGTCGCGCCCGCGCCCCGGGACCGTCGCGCCGGCACCTCGGCCCGTGCGGACGACCGACCACGAGCCGCGTGCCGGCGCACCGTGGGATCACCACATCCGGGTCGACCACACCATCTCCGTACGTCGCCGCACGGAGCGGGCCAATGGCGAGGCCAGCATTCTGAAAGAAATATGACGGGTTGTCGGACTCTACCGTGAAAACGGCACATGGGGGGTCGAGGCAGACCTGCGCGGAGAGCGCGGTCCGGACCTGGGAGGAATCCAACCGTGACCCAGTACGTGGAGGAGGCCGGCAGCCCGACGCAGCAGGCCGAACAGTCCCGACCGCCGGCGCGCAGGGCAGGTGCCCGGCGATCGTCCGTGTCATGGTGGAGACGACCGTGGATCGTGCCACTGGTCGCGCTGAACGGGGCCTTCCTGCTGTTCGTCCTGCCGCCGTACCTCGGTCTCGACCCGAGCCAGTCACGGGTGGTGCTGAACGACGGCTTCGCGTCGCACTACGCCGTCCTGGTGGTGCACATCCTCTTCGGCACCATCGCGCTTGTGACGTTGTCCCTCCAGGCCTGGCCGTGGCTGCGCCTGCGGTACCCGAGGGTGCACCGGCTCAGCGGGCGGCTGTACGTCTTCGCCGGCGCCATCCCGTCCGCGCTGCTCGCGCTCGTCCTCATGCCGTTCGCCGCGGCGCCGAACGGGCTGCTCGGCAGCGCGCTGGCCTCCGTGGGATGGATCGCCACGACCGTGCTCGGGTTCCGCGCGGCCCGTCAGCGCCGCTACGCCGAGCACCGGAAGTGGATGGTCTACAGCTTCGCCTTCGCCCTGCAGACCATGTGGGGACGGGTGATCTTCCTGTTCAGCGCGCTGACCGGGCTGTCCATGAACCCGATCGTCGCCGCCGAGGCGGGCGGGTGGCTCAGCGTGCTGGTGAACCTCGCCATCGCCTACTGGTGGCTGCGCCGCACCCCCCGCCCGGCCCGCCTCGGCGCTCAGCTGACACCCCCGGCCGGCGCGCTCAGTCGAACCGCCACCGGGTCGCGCTGAAGCCGGAACCCTTGTCCATGCCGATGACCTTGGCCGGGGTCACCTCGTAGACGAGGTACGGCGACGGACCGATCCCGTCGCCGTCGATCCCACCGTCGACCGGGGTCACCTCCCAGCCGTACTTCTCCCCGTACGCCTCGGCGACGCGCTTGAGCGTCGCCGAGTCGCTGACCCGGGATGCCGTGCCCTCGATCGAGAGGTCCAGCTCCGAACCGGCGACGGTGAGGACGCAGTGCGGGTTGGTGGCCAGGTTGTCGACCTTGTGGGCGGCCTCGCTGGAGCAGAAGTACATGTTCTGGTCGAGCCACATGGCCAGCAGCGGCACGGCGTGCGGCCGGCCGTCCGGCCGGACCGTGCACAGGAAGAACTCTCCCGCCTCCGTCAGCCGCTCACGCGCCTGCGACCAGGGCATCGGCTTGGAGTCTTCGCTGGCAAAGGACGGTTCCGCGACCGGCTCACGGTTCACCATGGGTTCCCCTTCGAACGACGACATCGTGACTGAAGCAGCACGGAGAGTATCTCAGTGTGGCGGCGTCCGCGAGCGGACGGATACCGCCGCCACGGAGTGTCGGAGGGACGCGCCCCTCCGACCGCCCCCGCGCTCCCGCATTCCACCGGGGACGAATTCGCTTGACCTCAACCGCGCTGCAGGTCCTAGGTTCGCGGCATGAGCATGGAAGTCACCGCGTGGATGTCCCTGCACCACGCGATGCATCAGCGTGACCAGCGGCCCTTCTCGAAGGCGACCCTGAGGCGGATCGGCGGCTTCGCCCGCCCGCACCGCCGCCTGCTCGCGTGGTTCCTGGCGGGCAGCGTCGTGGCCGCGGTGCTGACCGTCGCCGCACCGGTGCTGGCCGGGCGGGTGGTCGACGCGATCGTCTCCGGCACCGACACGGCGACGGTGGTGCGGCTGGCCGTGGCGATCGCCCTGATCGCGCTCGCCGAGGCCGGGCTGGGGCTGCTCACCCGCTACCAGTCGGCACGGATCGGCGAGGGCCTGATCCTCGACCTGCGGACCGCCGTCTTCGACCACGTGCAGCGGATGCCCGTCGCGTTCTTCACCCGGACCCGCACCGGCGCCCTGGTCTCGCGCCTCAACAACGACGTGATCGGGGCGCAGCAGGCGTTCAGCGACACGCTCTCGGGCGTGGTCGGCAACGCCGTGACGCTGCTGCTGACGCTCGCGGTGATGCTGACCTTCTCCTGGCAGATCACCCTGCTGGCGCTGGTGCTGCTGCCGATCTTCGTGCTGCCCGCGCGGCGGATGGGCCGGAAGCTCGCCCGGCTCGAACGGGAGGCGGCCGACCTGAACGCGGCGATGAGCACCCGGATGACCGAGAAGTTCTCGGCGCCCGGCGCCACCCTGGTGAAGCTCTACGGGCGGCCGGCGGAGGAGTCCGCCGAGTTCGCCGCCCGCGCGCGGCGCGTGCGCGACATCGGCGTGCGTACCGCCATGTTGCAGACCGTCTTCATCACGGCCCTCACGGTGGTCGGTTCCCTCGCGCTGGCCCTGGTGTACGGCCTGGGCGGCGTGTACGCCATCGGCGGGCAGCTCGACGCCGGCGCGGTCGTCGCGCTCGCCCTGCTGCTGTCGCGCCTGTACGCGCCACTGACCTCGCTCGCCAGCGCGCGGGTGGAGATCATGAGCGCGCTGGTCAGCTTCGAGCGGGTCTTCGAGATCCTGGACCTCAAGCCGATGATCGAGGACAAGCCGGACGCCCGGCCGTTGCCCGACGGGCCGGTGGCGGTGGAGTTCGACGACGTCCGCTTCGGGTACCCGTCGGCGGAGAAGGTCTCCCTGGCCTCGCTGGAGGACGTGGCGAAGCTCGACACCCGCGGCGGCGAGGAGGTGCTGCACGGGATCTCGTTCCGCGCCGAGCCCGGACAGATGGTCGCCCTGGTCGGCTCGTCGGGCGCGGGCAAGTCCACAATCGCGCAACTGCTGCCGCGCCTGTACGACGTGGAGGACGGCGCCGTCCGGCTCGCCGGGCGCGACGTCCGCGACCTGACCGGCGACTCGGTCCGGGACGCCCTCGGGGTGGTCACCCAGGACGGTCACCTGCTGCACGACACGATCCGCGCCAACCTGCTCTACGCCCGACCGGACGCCAACGAGGACGACCTGTGGGACGTGCTGCGTCGCGCGCGGCTGGCCGACCTGATCCGCTCGTTGCCGGACGGCCTGGAGACGGTCGTGGGCGAGCGGGGGTACCGCCTCTCCGGCGGCGAACGTCAACGGCTCACCATCGCCCGGCTGCTGCTCTCCCGCCCGCGCGTGGTGATCCTCGACGAGGCCACCGCACACCTCGACTCGACGTCCGAGGCAGCGGTGCAGGCGGCGCTGGGTGAGGCGTTGACCGGGCGGACCAGCGTGGTCATCGCGCACCGGCTCTCCACGATCCGCTCCGCCGACCAGATCCTGGTGCTCGAACAGGGCCGGATCGTGGAA
Organism: Micromonospora sp. NPDC048868; assembly: GCF_043198195.1. Lineage (NCBI taxonomy): Bacteria > Bacillati > Actinomycetota > Actinomycetes > Micromonosporales > Micromonosporaceae > Micromonospora > Micromonospora sp. NPDC048868. The sequence goes on along the minus strand of NZ_JBICUN010000028.1, from coordinate 50,940 downwards.
CGCGGCCGGCACCCCGACCTGCTGGCCCGGGGCGGCCGGTACGCCGAGCTGTACCGCACCCAGTTCGATCAACCGGTGCCGGCCTGACGTGTCCACCCTGGTCGCACGACCCCCTGGTCGCGCGACCGGCACGCGCCCGGGTCTGGGTGTGCCGTCACCGGGCGGGGGGTGAGGCCGCCGCACCTTCCGCGTCGGGCCGCTCAGCGCCGGTCGCGCGACCGGCGGGTCGCCAGGATCCCGCCGACGATCGCCGCCACCGCCGGCAGGAGGCAGCAGATCGTCAGGACGAACACGTGCCACGGCTTGACAGCTCCCATGACCGCCAGGATAGGTAGCGCGCACCAGTGTCGTCACCAGCGGTCACGCACCCTGGCGCCCCTGGGTCCGGGCACGAGCGCGGCGCGTGCCGGGGCGATGAGCGAGCGAGCGGACGGGCCGCCGGGGTGCGTGTCGCGCCCCGACGGCCCGTCGTCGTCAGTCGTCGTCAGCCGTTGTTGTCGATCAGGCTGGCGATCTGGTTGTAGATCAGGTGCGCCTTCGCGCCCTGGTTCGACGGGCAGCCGCCGAGGTGGTGCAGGGCGATCACCCGGTGGCTGGAGTTCAGCACCGGCGAGCCCGAGTTGCCGCCGGAGGTGTCGCAGCTGTAGCTGATGTTCGAGGCGTTGTAGTTCGCGTTCTTCACGGTGCAGTTCGCACCGTTCTGGGTGTCCTCGAAGATCGACAGTCGCTTCGGGCTGCCGTCACCGTGCCCCGGGATGTACATCCGCGTGCCGGTGGTGGTGGCGGTCGTCGCCAGGTACAGCGTGCCGAAGCTCTGGATGCTGGTGAAGTTGTTCACCGAGTACAGGGCGTAGTCCAGCTCGCTGGAGCCGCCGCTGCTCACCTTGTAGAGGGTCGCCCCGCTCACCTTGGTGCCGGCGCCGGGGTTCGAGCCGCCGCAGGTGGCGCACTGGTAGTTGAACTGCATCTCGCTGCCGGTGACGGCGGCCTGCGTGGAGAAGCAGTGCTTGTTGGTCAGCATGCGGTTGGTGTTGCCGACCCGCCAGGTGGTGCACATCCCGCCGCCGCTGATCAGCAGCCGCGCCACGGCCCTGCCGCGGGCGTACTCGGTGGGGTGGCTGTTCTGGTAGCAGACCACGTCGCGGCGGGCGTCGGTGCTGCAGACGGACTGCGTGGAGAAGTTGTGCTGCGCGATCTCCGCGCGGTCGTAGCCGCGCCAGAACCGGTCGATGGTCGCGACGTTGCCACGGGAGGCGCGGCTGCTGTGCATCGTCACCACCGCGGTGTCGCCCTCCACCGACATCGCCCAGAAGCCCGGCTGTCCGTCGGTGGTGTAGTCCGCGCCGGTCGCCCGGTTCAGGTAGCGGTCGTACCGGTAGCTCTCCCGGCCGTCGGGGCTCGCCACGGTGACGTAGTCGCCGTGGGCCAGTCGCAGCGCGCTGAAGTGCACCTTGACGTACGACGCGCCGGGGTGCCGGATGACCTGCGTCCGGGCGTCGCCGGCGGAGGAGAGCGTGCCGGTGACGGTACGGAGTTCACCGACCGTGGTGACGCCCTCCGCCGAGAACTGCTCCGATTCGGGTGCCCGTTCGGATTGCGGCGCGAGAGGTTGCACCGAGTACGCCTCGGCGGCGGGTGCCGACAGCAGACTCAGCCCGAGTGTGCAGGCGCCCAGCGCGACCGCCGCCGTTCGTAGGCGGCGCATGGCATGTTTCATCGTCGCTCCTCCCGAGGAACCAGCACCCAGACGTGCTTGCAGCCTTCATACACGAACCGATGGAGGCATGTAAACATATCGATGTCTACCTACCGGCACGGTGGCGTCGGTCGCGCCGGCGGGTTCCTGGCGGGGACCACCCGCACGACACACTCCTCCGGTCGAGCCCGGCCACGGCCGGGCCGCACCGGACGGAACGCCGGCGCCACCGCTGCGGTGACGCCGGCGTCGTACCGTTCGTCAGGGCGTGACGACCCTGCCGCCGAAGGTCACCACGAGGCGACCGTCGGACGCGAAGGACCAGCCCAGGGCGCCGGAGTACTGGGCGCACCGGGATCCGTTGGTGCCGGACCAGAACTGGTTCGAGCTGTCGGAGTTGCCGACGATCTTGTCGTTCGAGCCACCGTCGCACGAGGTGTTGTTCCGGAACACCGAGGAGCCGCCGTCGAAGGTGAAGTTGCGCTCGGCGTTGCCGATGCTGGCGTTGTTCGACACCTGCATGCTGCCCAGATTGCGGTTGTAGGTGAAGCCGTGCTTGCCGTTGTCGTAGGCGATGTTGCCCCGGACGATGTGGTTCACCCCGATGTCCTCGCCGCCGAGCTTGTAGCCGTTGCGGTCGCCGGCCCCGGCCTGGCCGCCATTGCTGAGGGTGCCGTTGTCGTAGGCGAGGGAGGACTCGATGGTCACCGCGCCGATGGCCCCGGTGTCGCTCTTCGTGTAGAGGTCGTAGCCGTCGTCGATGTTGTTGTGGGCCACGGTGTAGCGGAAGACGTTGCCGGGTCCGACGGTGAGCTTCGGCGCGAAACCGTCGGCGTCCTCACCGTCGGAGTCGACGTTGTCGTGCGACACGGTGCTGACCACGAGGTTGTTGGACGGCCACTGGTCGCGGGGCGCGTTGGCCACCAGCCGCGAGAGCTGGAGCCCCGAGTCCCGGTTGTGGCGGGTCACCGTACGCTCGATGATGTTGTTGTTTCCGGCGAGCAGGATGCCGTTGTCCCCGGCCCGCTCGACGACGATGCCGCGGATGTGCCAGTACGACCCGCCCACCGCGAGGCCACGGTTCGCCGGGTCCTCGCTCTGGGCCGAGAAGTTCAGGATCGGGGTCTCGCCCGGGTAGGCGAAGATGTTCTTGCGCGCGCTCGACGTGCCGTTGTTGCCCTGGCCGATGGTGATGGTCTGCGAGTAGCGGTAGGTGCCGCCGCGCAGGTAGATCGTGCCGCCGGCAGCGATCCGGGTGATCGCGGAGGTGAGCGTCGTCGGGTTCGCCTGCGTGCCGGACGCGCTGTCGGTGCCGGTCGGCGCCACGTACAGCGTGCCGCTCGACGGCGGGGGCGTGGTCGGCGGGGGCGTGGTCGGCGGCGGGGTGGTGGGCGGCGGCGTGGTCGGCGGCGGAGTCGTCGGCGGCGGGGTGGTCCCGCCCGAGGCGTACGTCTCGAACTCGGCGACCCTCGGCGTACCGGTCGAGCCGGTGATCTCGAAGTTGATCTTGCGCAGCGACGTGGCGGCGAAGTTGATGACCCCGGCCCCGTTGCCACTGGCCAGGGTGGCGCCGGTGTCGTTGTTGACGACCCGCCAGGAGCCGATGACCCCGACGGCGCCGGCCGCCTCCCGGATGTTGATCGAGGCCACCGTGGTGGCGGTGTCCCACTTGATCGAGATGCGGCCGGTCGAGCCGGTCGGCGACCAGTAGGTGCTCATGTTGCCGTCGAGCACATTGCCGTAGCTGGTGCCGCTGGCCTTGCTGGAGCCGTCGGAGCCGGCTCCGAGGCTGAGGTTTGTCGCGTTGACGCCGACCGATGCGGGACTGGGGCCGCCAGCCGCCCCCGACGCCCGGGTCATCGGCAGCGCCGCGGCGAGCGCGGCTGCGGCAGCCACGGCGGTGCCGCCGGCAAGAAGCTTGTGTCGCACTGTGGTTCGCACTGTTGGACTCCTCAGGAGTGAGCACGGTGCGGGGCACTACCTGCACAGCCCGACACCGCATGCGGCTTCGTGTCCGTACCCTCAGCCCGATCAGGGATCGAAACATCGATGAAACACAGGCTAGGAAAGCGCTTGCCCGCGAGGCAAGTGCGGAGACGTGCAGGTTTGTTGCATACGGCAACGCCTGCGCCGGCCGGGCAGTGGCCCGCGCTCGCCGATGGGACCTGGCCGAGCCCCACCTGCTGAAGGGTCACCTACCCGCCATCGCCGCCACCGGCCGAGGCGACGCGGCAGCCGGCGCCCACAGTCGGTTCGAACCGCACGCCAGCCCAGCATCGTCCGGCCTGCTAGAGCCTGGCGTCGGACCTCGGCCACCCTGTTTGCACCCGGCTGATCGCCCTGGGCCGTCCCGGCAGGCTCGGTGAACTGGTGGGTGTGCATGCCGAGGCGTTCGGCGGCGTGGATGTTCACGGTGGTGTCGTCGATGAAGAGCACGCTGCCGGGTGGCACACCGAGCCTGTCGCAGCACCAGAGGAAGGCCGCGGGCTCCGGTTTGGCGTGACCGATGCGGGAGGAGAACGCGACGAGTTCGAAGTGCCGCAGCCACTGGGCGTGGTGATGTTCGTAGTGGCTGGCGAGTTCCTCGGGGATGTTGGACAGCAGGGCCAGGCGTACGCCTGCGGCGGCGGCCCGCTCGATCAGCCGGATCATGTCGGTGTCGACGCTGGCCCAGCTGGCGACGTCCGCGGCGATCAGCGCGGTGGTTCGGTCATCGTCGAAGGTGGTGCCGAGTTCGGCGTGCCGACATGCCCGGGCGGCCCGTGCTCAGCGGCTCCCTCACGCGGCCGATCACCGCCAGGACGATGACCTCGGATGGGAACCGGAAGACGACCGACCGCGCCGCGCGGGGCAACGCCGATCACGACCGACGGACGCGACGGGGTAGGAAATCGCTCGTCGGAGCAGCCAAATGATGTCCGCGAAGCACAGACTAACGGTTGGCGTCGGTGGTGAATTGTGGGTCAGTCGACGATACCGAAGCCGCCGGACCAGGAAACCTTCTCATTTGACGCCAGGCTTATCTGCAGGAAGCCGAGAGCCTCCATCTCGCGAGCACGCTTGAGCGAGCCGGCGTCGATCGCCTTCAGGCCGCTGGCGTTGACCACGCCGACGAGGGTCGCCTTGGCGTCCGCGTCGTCACCGGCGACCAGAACCGTGGTGGTCAGCGGGCCGACGGTTCCCTCGGCGAGGGTGCCGGCGAACGTGGTGTTGAATGCCTTGAGCAGTCGGGAGTTCGGCAACTTGGCGGCGATCTCCTCGGCCGCCGAGGAGTCGGCGGGGACGGCCAGGGAGTCGAAGGTTTCGAAGTTCAGCGGGTTGGTGATGTCGACGACGATCTTGTTGTCGAATTGGCCGGGACGCTGGGCCAGCACCTGATCCACGGCTGGGTAGGGCACGGCGAGCACGACGATGTCGCCGTCGACCGGCTTGTCGGCATCCTCCTTGCCGAGCAGGTCGACCACGTTGTCGTCCCTGGTGAGAGCAGCGGTGATGGCCTGTCCCATGTTGCCGGCACCGATGATCGAGATGTGCGCCATGAAGCTTCCTCAACAAATTGTCGGTGATTCAGCAAGAAGCTGTGCCCGCAGTGCACCGCGTCGCCATTTTCCCACGGCCCCCGCACGTGACGGGGCGAATTGGCGATCGGACGACGCTTTCCGTGGGCCGCTGTAGCCTCGCCTGGAGACGTCATCGCCACTCGCCGAGGGGATCGTGTCATGACCGACGAGCAAGTCACCCGCAACCTGAAGGGCATGGACGATCTCGACTTCAAGGGTTGGAATTCGGCGGACTGGAACGGCGTTTTCGCCCACCATCACACTGACGACGTGCTGGTGGACATGAAAGGACAGCCGCAGACCCGGGGCGTCCAGGAGCACATCGATGCGATGGTGGCGTTCACCGAGCAGAACGGTGGCAAGCCGCCGCAGATCAAGTCGCACCCCATCGGTTTCGGATCGGGGGAGTGGACCTGCGTGGTGGGCGAGTTCGAGGACGGCAGCCGGATGGTGACGGTGGCGAAGTGGCGGGACGGGGCCATCGCTGAGGAGTACATCTGGATGTAGTGCCGGACGCGGCTCGCCACGGCCACCGGCGTCACCGTCACCGATCCGTGGCGTTCGTCCGAGCGGTATCGGGTCCGGGGCGGTGGAGTGTTCCCCGGCCCGGTGGCCTCCGGCCCGCGCGGCCGATCAGGCCGGTTCGCGGACCCCGCCGGCCTGGTCACCGTCGTCCGGCAGCGGCTCGACGGGTGCTTCCGGCAGCTCGTCGGGCGTGTCGGGAAGTAGTTGCGCCGCGTCGTCGGGCACGGGCTCCCGAGGATCGAGCGGCGGATACAGCTCCGGGTCGAGATCAGGGTTGGTCATCGACCAAGTATCAGTCCCGACGGCACTCACCGCCCGTCGGCCGCCCACCGGGCGTACGCGGCACGGGCCAACCGCTGAAGAACGACGGCCTACGACGAGGGCCGCCGGGTAGGCCGCCCGAGACCCGCCGGGGCTGCCCTGCTTCCTGCCGCCACCCGCTGCGGATAATGCCGACGTGCGTTCGGACGTGGATCGTGGGGATGACGCCGCTGGAGTGGATGCCGCTGGTGGCACCGCAGGCAAGCGCGCGGTGACCCGCAGCCCGCTGCTGTCCCGGACAGGTGTGGCCGCAGGCGACGGCTCGGCGTGGCGGGTCGTCGTCGGGTTCGGCGTGGTGAGCCTGGCGGCCGACATGGTGTACGAAGGTGCCCGCTCGGTGTACGGGCCGCTGCTGGCCTCACTGGGTGCGTCCGCTGTCGTCGTCGGGCTGGTCACCGGCGCCGGTGAGGCGGCGGCACTGCTGCTGCGGCTCGTGTCCGGGCCGCTTGCGGACCGGACCCGCCGGTACTGGTCGTTGACCCTCCTCGGGTACGGCCTGACCGCGGTCTGCGTACCGCTGCTCGCCTTCACGCCGCTGTTGGGCGGCGCTGGTCTGGCCGTCGCCGCCGCGTTGCTCCTCGCCGAACGGCTGGGCAAGGCGGTGCGCAGTCCGGCAAAGTCAGCGCTGTTGGCCGACGCCGCCAGCCGCGTCGGGTTGGGTCGAGGGCTGGGCGTACACAAGGCACTCGACCAGGTCGGCGCTTTCGCCGGTCCGCTGCTCGTCGCCGCGGTCGTCGCGATGGCAGCGGGGACCCTCTGGCCCGCGCTGGCCGTCCTTGCCCTGCCAGGCGTCGTCGCGATGCTGTTGCTGCTCGCCGTTCGGGCGCGTACCGACATGCCGGCCGCGAGCAACGCACCGGCCGGCGGCACCCCCTCGGCGTCATCCGATCCGTCCGCCACCCGGGCGGCCCGGCGGACGCCGTTGCCGGCGGTGTTCCACTGGTTCGCGGCGGCGATGGCGCTGTGCACAGCCGGCCTGGTGACATTCGGGCTGATCGGCTTCCACCTCGTCCGCGCGGGCGTCGTCGCGACCGCGACGGTGCCGCTGATGTACGCGGCCGCGATGGCCGCCGGTGCTCTCGCCGCCCTCCTCACCGGCGCTCTCTACGACCGGACCGGCCCACGGGTGCTGATCGCGCTTCCGGCGCTGATCGCCACCGTGCCCGGCCTGCTGTTCGCCGGTGGCCTGCCGCTGGCAGCGGCGGGAGTCCTGCTGTGGGGTGCCGCCGTGGGTGTGCAGGACTCCACAGTCAAGGCGCTGGTCGCCGATCTCGTGCCACGGGAACGCAGAGCGACCGCGTACGGGGTGTTCGCCGCGGTGCAGGGCGCAGGGGCGCTGGCCGGCGGTGCCGCAGCCGGATTCCTGTACGAGCTTTCGCCAGCAAGTCTGACGACTGCGGTGGCCGTCACGCAGGTCATCGCCCTGGTCACGCTCGTGGGCGTCCTGACGAGGCTGACCAGGCGGTGACCCGGTTGACGCGCGGGGTGCTGGGCTGATCGTGGCCGCGCCCAGGACGAGGTTACCCGCGGCCCGCAGACAGCAGCAGCCGCAGTCGAGGCCCCGGAAGCAGCCCTGATACATCGAGTCAGAACTCTTCTCACTCCACGCCGAAAAAGACTGCCGTCGATTGGATTCATGAATTCCGCGATGGAATGCAGCCAGCTATCGACTGTACGATCCGGCAAAACCGTTCGGACGATTCAATCGGCGCGTCGTACGCCCGCCGGAATGGCCGGAACAGAGGGAGGCTGGGAGATGAGACTCCACCGCCACACGATCTTCGCCCGCGAACGTCGAGCCGGAACGGCCGCCATGGCCACGCTCGCCACCACGGTCATGCTCCTCACCGTGGCTGCCGGACCGGCCACTGCGACACCCGCCACCGAGGCGCGTTCCGGGGCGACCGGCGAGATCCTCGGCGCCGGCAACGCCACCCCCGTGCCCGGCAGCTACGTGGTCACCCTCAAGGACAGCGGCGGTACGGTCACCGATCGGCAGGCTGGCGTGTCCCGCCTCGCCGACCGGTACGGCTTCCGCCCGGACCAGGTCTGGCGCGACGCGCTGAACGGCTTCTCCGTACGGACCTCCGAGTTGGTGGCCCGCCGGCTGGCCGCCGACCCGGCGGTGGCGGTCGTGGAGCAGGACCGTCTGACCAGCTTGGCCACCACCCAGACGAACGCGCCGTGGAACCTCGACCGGATCGACGCACCGCTGGGACTCAGTGGTACCTACAACTTCACAAGTGTCGGAACCGGCGTCCGGGCGTACATCGTGGACAGCGGGATCCAGATCGGCCATGCCGACTTCGGCGGCCAGGCGGTGTACGGCTACGACGCCGTCGACGGCATGCTCCCGGCCAACGACTGCAGCGGGCACGGCACCCACGTCGCCGGCACCGTCGGCGGGACGACCTACGGGGCGGCCAAGAACGTCGTGCCGGTCGCGGTCAAGGTGTTCGACTGCGCCCTGCCGAGCACGCTGTCGATGTTGATCAACGGAATCAACTGGATGATCGCCAACCACCTCGCCGGGCAACCGGCCGTGGCGAACATCGGCGTGCTGACCAGCCCCACCGTCGCGCTCAACACCGCAGTGACGAACGCGGTCGCCGACGGCATCACGGTAACGGTCCCGGCCGGCAACTCGAACGTGAGCGCCTGCACCGTCTCACCCGCGTCGGTGCCGGCCGCGCTGACCGTGGGCGCGACGTTGACGAACGACAGCCGGGCAAGCTGGTCGAACTTCGGCCCTTGCCTGGACATCTTCGCTCCAGGCGATCGCATCACGTCTGCCTGGTGGAACTCGACCACCGCGACCCAGACGATCAGCGGCACCTCGCACGCCGCACCGCTCGTCGCCGGCGTCGCCGCTCGGGTGCTCAGCAACAACCCGACCTGGACACCGGCCCAGGTGGCCAGCTACCTGTTCAGCGTCGCCAACCCGGTCGTGATCAACCCGGGGGTCGGCTCGCCCAACCGTCTCCTGCACCTGTCCCCGGCGCTCTGACCTGGCCCTGTCGTCCCGACCCCCGCTCGCCCCCCTGCGCCAGCCCAGGTCAACCGCGACATCCAACTCCTGGGAGGCTCCGCCCAACCCGCAGAAGCAATCAAGGCCGTGACCGGCGTTTCCGCTGGTCACGGCCTTGATCGTGAAGTGCGCCCGAAGGGACTCGAACCCCTAACCTTCTGATCCGTAGTCAGATGCTCTATCCGTTGAGCTACGGGCGCTCGGTGCTTGGCCAGTCTACACACCCGGCTTTCGCGCGGAGACTCCGGGATTCGAACCCGGGAGGGGCTTTAAGACCCCAACCGCATTAGCAGTGCGGCGCCATAGACCAGACTAGGCGAAGTCTCCCTGGTGGCCCTGCAGACCACCGCGCCCGAGGATACAGGGCCTCACCCATCAGGAGCAAAGCGACTTCCCCGGTCCGCCCCTCCGCCGGCGCAACGGGCTGTCCCGAACCAGGCCGGGACTCCCCCCGGCCTCGGCTTTCCCTGCTGTGCACGGGCGTGATCAGGACTACGCTCCATCGATATGCAGGAGCAGCCGCCGCGCGAGCCGACCCGCCGAGAGCCTGCTGAGGGAGCGCGCCGACGTTCCCCGAAGGCGACCTTCAGTCCGCCCCCCGCGCCGCCGGAGCCGGCCGGGCCGGAGGATTCCGGGAAGCGCCCCCGGCGGGCGAAGCCGGCGCCTGCGGTGCTCTTCCAACCGCCCTCGGCCGATCCGCCGCTGCCCCGTCAGTCGGGACGCGCGGCCGAACAAGCGCCACGGGAGCGGCCCGACCAAGCCGACCGCACGGCCGAGCAGGCGCCACAAGAGCAGCCTGACCAGGCCGACCGCACGGCCGAGCAGGCGCCACAAGAGCCGCCCGGCCAGGCCGACCGCACGGCCGAACGGGTGCCACGGGAGCGGCCCGGCCAGGCGGACGAGACCGGCGGGAGTGACGCCGCGCACATCGGCGGCGGCGGCGCGTCCGCCGCTACCGGCGATCAGCCGGGATCCCCCACCGCTGCCGGCCCGCCCGCCTCCGGCACGCAGACCTCTGGTGGTGACGCCGCCCCCACCCGCAAGGCGCCCGGGAAGAGGGCGGTCGCGAAGAAGGCCGCGCCAACGCGACCGCCTACAGCAAAGAAGGCGGCAGACCAGGCCGACGTGACGACGCCGGCGGAGGCCGCCGGGCCGGGAGCGGCGAAGAAGGCCGCAGTACCGGGGACGGCGGCGAAGGAGGCCGCAGAGCCGGGGACGGCGGCGAAGGAGGCCGCAGAGCCGGCCACGACGGCGGCGGAGGCCACAGAGCCGTGGACGGCGGAAGGCGCGGCGCCCCCGGCGACGACGAAGGGCGCGCCCCCTCGGAAGACCACAGCGGCCCGGAAGGCCGCGCCCGTGAAGAAGGCCGCGCCCGTGAAGAAGGCCGCGCCCGTGAGGAAGGCGACGGCCACGAAGAAGGCCACACCGGCCGCGATGGCCGAGCCTGCCCGGAAGGCGACGCCCGCGAAGAAGGCCGCCCCGGCGACGCTCACCCCGGCGACGGTCGCTGCCGAGGCCCCGGTCCAGGACCCCGTCCAGGACCCGACCGCCGCGCCCCCGCAGGTGGTCGGGCGGCACGTCGGCGACGGGGCGGCGGGGACCCCGCCGGGGCGTACGCCGGAAACGGTCCTTCGGCTGGCCGCCGCGCGGGTGGTGGAGCATCCCGCGTTCGCGCCGGAGTTGCTGGCCCTGGCCGCCGTCGAGGCGTTCGGGCCGCGGGCCCGCGACTGGGCGCAGCGGCTGCGCGACGCGTACCCCGATGCGGGAGCGGACGGCTTGGCGCGGCTGGCGACCCGGCGGTTCGTCCGGCAGGCCGGGGTGGGCGGGGCGACCGCCGCGCTGGCGGGGCTCTTCGCGCCGGTGGCCGAGCTGGCGGCCGTGCTGTGGGCACAGGCCAACCTGGTGCTGCACCTGGCGGCGGCGTACGGCCGGGACCCGGCGCATCCGGACCGGGCGGTGGAGCTGCTGGTGCTGACCCGCGTGCACCCGGACGCGGAGAGCGCGCGGGCCGCGTTGGCGGCGGCCGGGGCGGCGGACGCGCCCGACGAGGCGGGCTGGCCCCGGGCGGCGGAGGCGGCGTGGCGGCTGGCGGCGCCGCTGGCCGCCCAGGCGGGCGGCTGGCTGGCGCTGCGGGTGGCGTCCCGGCTGCTGCCCGGCGCGGCGGTGCTCGTGGCCGCGGCCGGGGACGCGGCGGCGGCCGAGCGGCTCGCCGCCCGCGCGATCACCGCCTACCGGCGACCCACGCCCCGCTGATCGCCGGCAACCTGCGCTCGGCTGAGCGGAACGCGGCGGGGAAGGACGCGGGCCGCTGGTAGATCTTGGTGAGAAATGGCCCCCAGAGGGGCACTTTCCCACCAAGATCTACCGGGCGGCACCCCGACGGGGGCCGCGGAGGGGACGAGGCCACGGAGGGGACGAGGCCGCGGAGGGGGGAGGGGCTGGCGGGCATCAGAGCCAGTCGAACCATTCCTTCGGCAGCAGGGCGTAGCCGAGGAAGGCGACGATGTCGAGCAGCGTGTGCGCGACGACCAGCGGCATGACCCGGCGGGTGCGCAGGTAGAAGAGGCTGAACACGACGCCCATCACGACGTTGCCGAGGAAGGCGCCGAAGCCCTGGTAGAGGTGGTACGAGCCGCGCAGCAGGGCGCTCGTCGCCACGATCGCGCCGACCCGCCACTGGAGCTGGCGCAGCCGGGTCGTCAGGTAGCCGACGACGATCACCTCCTCCAGCACCGAGTTCTGCACGGCGGCGAGGATCAGCACCGGGACCGTCCACCAGAGGTCGGGCAGCGCGGCCGGCACCAGTGTGGCGTTGACGCCGAGCCGGGCCGCCGCCCAGAACAGCGCCAGGCCGGGCAGGCCGATCAGCGCGGCCAGGCCGGCGCCGCGGGCCAGGTCCTGACCGGGCCGCCGGGCGTCCAGGCCGAGCGTCCGTGCCGGATCGCCGGGGTCCCGCGCCAGCAGGTGTACGGCGAGCAGCACCGGCAGCAGCGCGAAGACGATCCCGAGCAGCTGGTACGTCAGGTCCAGCCACGGCCGGGGTGACACCGACGTGTTGAGCGCGGCGGTCTGCTTCGACAGCGGCCCGTCGGCGGTCAGCTTCGCCACGATCGACACCGTCGCGTAGACGGCGGACTGGCCGAGCGAGAGGCCGAGCACGAGCAGCGTCTCGGTGCCGAGCATCCGACGGGTCGCCGGGCGTTGCAGCTCAACGGTCACCGCACCACTCTGCCCGACGCCGAGGGCCGACGTCACCGGCCGACGTCAGCGTCACCGCCCGACGTCACCGGCCGACGTCACCGCCCGAACGAGCCTCACGAGCCGATCGCACATTCTGTGCGACCGGTAGGCACGCTCCGTGGACATTCTATGGGTGCCCGATCCGCCGTCAGGAGAAGGAGCGCGCCTCGTGGACGACTTCGCAAGGCTGCTGAAGGAGAGCTGGACCCTGGTCGAGGAGCACCGGGAGCGGCTGAGCGGTCACTTCTACGCCCGGCTCTTCCTGCTCGACCCCGAGCTGCGCAAGCTCTTCCCGGTGGAGATGACCGGGCAGGGCGACCGGATCCTGGAGGCGATCGTCACCGCCGCCCAGACGGTCGGCGACCCGGAGAGCTTCGACGAGTACCTGCGCTCGCTGGGCCGGGACCACCGCAAGTACCACGTCGAGGCGGCGCACTACGAGACCATGGGCGTCGCGCTGCTGGACGCGCTGCGCAGTGTCGCCGGCGACGGCTGGAACCTGGAGTACGACCAAGCGTGGCGGGACGCGTACGCGGCGATCACGGAGAAGATGCTGGCCGGGGCGGCGGCCGACGACAACCCGCCGTTCTGGCACGCGGAGGTGCTGACCCACGAGCGGTACGGCAGGGACACGGCGGTGCTGACCTGCCGGGCGTTGCAGCATCCGCTGTCGTGGCGGGCCGGCCAGTACGTGAGCGTGGAGGTGCCCCGCCACCTCCCCCGGGTGTGGCGCACCTACTCGGTGGCGAACGCCCCGAACGACGACAACCTGCTGGAGTTCCACGTCCGTACGCCGGAGGGCGCCGGCTGGGTGTCCGGGGCACTGGTCCGCCGGGTCAAGCCCGGCGACCTGCTCCGGGTGGCGGCGCCGATGGGGTCGATGACGCTGGACCGCGCCTCGGAGCGGGACATCCTCTGCGTGGCGGGCGGCGTCGGCCTGGCTCCGATCAAGGCGCTGGTGGAGGAGTTGGCCAGCTACAACCGGACCCGCTGGGTGCACGTCTTCTACGGCGCCCGTACGGCGGCGGACCTGTACGGCCTGGCCGGGCTCCAGGAGTTGGTGGCCGCGCACCCGTGGCTGTCGGTCACTCCGGCGTGCAGCGAGGATCCCGACTTCGACGGCGAACTGGGTGACGTCCCCGACGTGGTCGGCCGGTACGGCCCGTGGACGGCGCACGACTGTTACGTCTCCGGTTCCGCCCGCATGGTCCGGGCCACCCTCCGGGTGCTCGCCGAGGACGGCGTCCCGCCGGAGAACACCCGCTACGACACCTTCGGCAACCTCTAGAAGCGTTCCTCCCCCCATACCGGGGCGCGTGCTCCTGCCCCCTGGGGCACGCGCCCCGGTCCCCCAAGCGGGCGGACCGGCACCGCCCCGCACGACCACGTCCGCCCGGCCGTCCTTCCCACCCGGGCGGACGTGGTCGTACCGCCGGGGCGGATGCGCGCAGGTCAGTAGCGCCAGGGCCGGCCGGTCTCGCGGTACTCCTCGACCGGCACCAGCGGCACCCCCGGCGCCATCCGGTCGACGTAGAGCCGCCCCTCCAGGTGGTCGATCTCGTGGGCGACGAGCCGGGCCATGCCGAACTCGAACGAGGTGATGATCCGGCTGCCGTCGTACTGGGCGTGCTCCACGTCGAGCCGGAGCGGCCGGGGCACCAGGCCACGGTGGTCGAAGAAGGAGAGGCAGCCCTCGTACTGCTCGTCGCTGTCGGGGGAGGCGTCGACGACGCGGGGGTTGAGCAGCACGACGGGGTCGGCCGACCGGTCGGGGGGCCGGACCACCGCCACCGCCCGGCCGAGGCCGAGCTGCGGGGCGGCGATGCCCACCCCCTTGCGGAACGGGTGCAGCTCGTCGAGGCGGACCAGGGTCGCCGCGAGGCGGTCGGCGACGTCCCGGGCCTCCCGTTCCTCGCGGGGCAGGTCGAACGGGCGGGCCGGTTGGCGGAGCAGGTCGGCGCCGCGCTGCACGATGCCGATGCCGCGCATCCGGTCGCTGGGTCGGATCCGCCCGGCCTCCTCGGGCTCGGCGTCGGGCCGGCCGCGGAACCGCCACTGCAACCGGTACCGCGCGTTGAGCGGCGGGTCCTCGGTCGCCCAGTCGAAAATCACCCGGTCGGCGTCCTCGCGCCTGGTCACGGGCGTGCGCAGCGGGCCCTCCTCCGCCGAGAGCGAGGTCTCCGCGCCCCACACCTGCGGGTCGACGGCGGCCGGAAGGTCCAGGCGTACGGCCATCTGCCGGGTGGGCAGCCGGACCGCCCGCTGGAACCAGGGACCCCACTTGTCGTGCCCGACGCAGTACGCGTACTCGATGGTGGCCCGGTCCCCGGGATAGAGGGGGAAGCGCCGGTCGGCGTTCTCGAAGAGCAGCCACAGCTCCTTGAAGGCGTCGCGGTCGTGCTTGGCCCGCCAGTGCATCGCCTCCCGCTCGTCCCCGTCCTCCCGGTACGCCCGCAGCCGCAGCTCGGCGAAGGTCAGCGGGTGTTCGCGGTGGTGCAGGTTGGAGCGCCCCGGGTCGTTGGGGTAGCGGTCGACGGCGATCCGCACCAGGTAGCGGGTGACCGGCTCGGTACCGGCGTTGTACAGCTCGCGCCGGATGACGCAGCGGTAGGCGTCGCCGAGGTGGGTGAGGGTGGCGAGTTCCCGCTCGACGATCAGTCCGGTGCCGGGCGGCATCCACTGCCCGGGTACGGGTGGGTCCCGGTGTGCCCGCTCGGCCCGGGCGTGCCGCAGTTCGTCGTACTCCTTGAAGCGCTGCCAGATCGCGCCGCCGGCCTCCAGCACGGCTTCGGCGCGGCGCGCGAAGTCCTCGGTGGGGCGGTGCCGGCGCCCCTCGACGTGGCTGACGTACGACGGGTCGAAGCCCATCAGCGTGGCGAGCTGCTTCTTGGACAGCCCCCGCCCCGTGCGGTGCCGGGCGATCTCGGCGGCGAAGGAGTCGGCAGCCCGATCGAGCGGTGAGGTCATCAGCTTCCTCGTGGCCGGGAGTATCAGTTTCACGTTCTGTGGCGACGCGCACACGGAACTGACACCTTGCCGACGCGAGCCTTGACAGGCAGCGATGACTGTCGATACTGATGCGACGTTTTCCGCCCCGATGACCGGGTAGTACGCCGCACGGGTGGAGTGACCGGCCCCTCCGGATCCGACGCAGGCGAGCCTTCCCTTATCTCGTCAGATGTGGTTAGGCTAGCCTTAGCTCAGCGACGGGCGGATGCCCGCCGACGCGACGACGGGGTGGGTGAGTCCAGTGACAGCGGTGATGCCGGAGCGCCACACCGCCGCCGCGCCGCTGGCCCCGGTCACCGCCGCCATGCGCGCGATGTTCGGCACCGACGACGTGCCCGGCCTAGCGCCCGGCCTGCTGGTCCACGACGAGTTCGGCTGGCGCCCGGCGACCACCCTTGTCGACGGCACCCTCCTGCCGGAGTTCCTGCGCTCGGCCAGCTCGCGCTGGGGCGGCACCCCGCACGCCTGCGCGGCGCTGGCCTGGAAGTCGTACAGCTACTGGACAGCGCTGCCCGTGGCGCTCGGCTGGGCCTCGGCCCGACGGGTGCCGCTGCTCGACCCGGCCGACGTGCTGATCCACTTCGAGGACCACCGACCGCTGCTCACCATGGGCCTGCGCCGCTCGACCACGGTCGCGGTGCTGCCGAGCGACCCGCTGGCGCTCGCCGGGCTGCCCGAGGTGCGGGTCGTCGCGGACGAGGCGGAACTGCTCCAGGTGCTCCGGGCCTCGCTGCTCGACGCCCACCTGGCCCCGATGGTCGCCGCGATCCAGGCCGAGGTCCGGATCGGCGCGCGCACCCTGCTCGGGTCGGTGGCCTCGGGCATCGCCCACGGCGTCCTCCGGGCCGCCGACGGCCTGCCCGGCTCGTCGGTCGAGACGATCGAGACGCTGCTCGGCGCGCTCGACCTCGCCGACCTGGTGGAGCTGGTCCCGGGCCCGAACGGCGAGCCGACCGTACAGCGGCGCACCTGCTGCCTGGCCTTCACCCTCCCCAAGCCCAAGATCTGCCAGGGCTGCTGCGTCCGCCAGGCCTGACCGGCCGCCTCCGGGCCGCCCGGCGTCAGTCGGTGAGCGGGCGGACGTCCCAGAGCCAGACCCCACCGGTGTACGTGGGGCGGACGCCGGTCAGCTCGGTCATGCCCCGGCGCAGCGCGTCGGCCTGCCGGTGCGGCCCGAGGACGACCGCGCCCGCCCGCCAGTACCGCAGGTCCCCGACCGCGTCGACCCGCGCCTGCGGGGTGATCGGCGGCACCGCGCCGGTCCGCCGGATCTCGGCGAAGAACTCGCTGGTGGGGCGGGGCGGCGCGGAGAACAGGGCGATCCGGTCCCGACCGGGGCGGGTGTCCGGGCCGAGGAAGTAGCCGCGGGCGATGGGCATGTCCAGGCCGGTCCGCGCCGACCAGCGCAGCGGATCGGCGTAGTGGGTGTCGGGCAGCGGGAGGGTCACGATGCTCCGCCCGCCGTCCGCGTACGGCCGCCAGGCGCCCGAGGTGACGAAGGCGGGTACGGGGTCGAGCCGGGTGGTGGGCAGCGGGGTCGGCAGGATCGGCAGCAGGGCCATGACCAGCACCGTGGCGGTGGCGAAGCGGATCTGCGGGCGTGCCCGGGGGTGCCGGGCGGCCAGGGCGCGGGCGTGGTCCGCCCCGTAGGCGAGCAGCACCCCGACGATCGGGGTGATCGCCAGCGCCCACCGGGTCGGCACCACCGAGTGCAGGACGGGCAGGTTCTCCAACGCCGCCCACGGGCCGGGTATCCCGGTCCCCCTGCCGTTGAGCTGCACCTCCCGCCCGAGGGAGAGCAGGCCGAAGAGGAGCGCGAGGACGGCGAGGCCGCGTACCACGACGTGCCGGCGCAGCCACCAGACCAGGGCGACGACGAGCACCACCAGCGGCCAGCCGAAGAAGGCGTTCTCCTCGGTGGGGTTCTTCGCCAGCCCCTGCGCGCTGCGGGCGTCACCGGCCAGGGACTCCCGCGAGTACGCCACGAACGACGCGAGGTCCGTCGAGTAGCCCCGGATCAGCCAGGACAGCCCGTTGTACGCCCCCGGGCCGAAGAACTGGACGTGGAGCGGGTACGCGAGCACCACAAGCGCCACGGCGGCGGCCACCGCCAGGCCCGCTAGGAACGGCCGGACCCGCCGGCGCAGCTCGGGCCGGCCGAGGGCGAGCGCCCCGACCACCACGCCCAGCCCGATGGCGGTCATCAGCAGCACCTCGAGGTTGAGGAAGGCCTGCCACACGATGACCGCCGCGAGCAGCAGCCCGTTGCGCAGCCAGCGCCCCGGCTCGGCGAGTCGCAGGGTGCGCCAGACGATCAGGGGCACCACGTACTGCGAGACGATGTTGGGGTGCGCGTTGGCGTGCGAGACCATCGCCGGGGCGTACGCGCAGAACGCGGCGCCGAGCCAGGCCGGCCCGCGGGCGCCGACGACCACCCGGGACAGCAGGAAGTACCAGGCCGTCGCCGTGGCGATCATGCCGAGGGTGAGAAAGAGCAGAAACGACGCGCGGGTGCCGAGCAGGAGTGTGACGGGCGTCATTGGCAGAGATACGGATAATACGGACGTATTTGCTATCAGATTTACGGTCTCCGGCACGTTCATCCGGTCCGAGGTGAATGGATCAACAAAATCGGTCACCACGCGCGCGCCGTGCGCCATCATCCACTCGAACTGCGACTGGTCGGTGCGGTTGTCCCGGATGCCGTGCGACGGGCGCAGCCAGAGCCGCGCGGTCACCCAGAAGCCCAGCGCGACGAAACTCGCCACCGCGGCGACGTCCGTCCACCACCCCTTCCAGGGCCGTACGCCCCGGTCGGGCCCGCCCACCGACGCCCCGGGCCCTGACTCGCCAGCGGGGAGGCCCGGTTCAGGAGTAGTCATGACGATTCGTAGAGTAGTCAGGCTATGACGCCAAGGTGACATGTTTCGGGGTACTGGCGTACCATGTGCCGGGTTCGCCGACCGCCGATCACGTGCCCACCCCCGACCGCATTTCGGCCACCACGGGTGCCCCGATTTTTCTGTTGCCAGTGCGGATGATTCACTCTGTCGGTCCAGGCGCGGGTCGAGTTCATATCGTGAGGAATCGACGCATGGCAGAAATCACTGGGGATCAGCGCGTGCAGTCCGAGGTCCTGGAGGGTCTCGCGACGGCGGTCAACCACCGTCGCTGGTTCGTCGAGCTGGCCCTGCCGTACCTCGGTGACAACCCGATCGAGATCGGCAGCGGGCTCGGCGACTACGCGCTGGAGTGGGCGGAGCACCTGCCGCGCTTCACCGCCACCGAGGCCGACCCGGACCGGCTGATCCTGCTGAAGGAGCGGCTGGCCGACCAGCCCCACATCGAGGTCCGGCAGATGCTGCTGCCGCACCCCGACCGGGGCGACTACAGCGCCGCCGTGTCGTACAACGTGCTGGAGCACATCGAGGACCACGTGGGCGCGCTGCGCAGCATGCGCGACCTGGTCCGGCCGGGCGGCAACGTCATCATCATCGTGCCCGCCTTCCAGTTCGCGATGAGCCCGGCGGACATCGCCACCGGCCACGTGCGGCGCTACACGAAGAAGACCCTGGCCGCCGCGATGACCGACGCCGGCCTGACGGTGGAGAAGATCCACTACGCGAACGCGCTCGGCCTGATCGGCTACTTCATGGCGACCAAGGTCTTCCGGCTGATGCCGAAGGAGGGCCCGATGGTCAAGGTCTACGACACCCTCGTGCTCCCCGCCACCAAGGCGGCGGAACAGCGCGTCCTCCCCCCGTTCGGCCAGTCGGTCTTCGCGGTGGCCCGGGTCCCCTCCTGAGGCCGGGCCCGGTCCGGGTTACTCCTTGACCTGGTAGGTGGGACGGATCACGGCGCGGGCCAGGGTGTGGAAGGCCAGGTTGAAGCCGACCACGGCGGGGGTCGCGGCGGGGGTGACGTCGAGGCGCTCCACGTCCAGGGCGTGCACCGCGAACACGTAGCGGTGCGGCCGGTCGCCGGCCGGTGGGGCGGCGCCGCCGTAGCCCCGGTCGCCGTAGTCGTTGCGGACCGTGAAGGCGCCGCCGAGGTCGTCGCCGGCCGCGCCGCGCGGCAGCCGCGTCACGTCGGCCGGCAAATTGACCAGCACCCAGTGCCAGAAGCCGCTGCCCGTCGGCGCGTCCGGGTCGAGGCAGGTCACCACGAAGCCCTTGGTCTCGGCCGGGAAGCCGGACCAGGCGAGCTGCGGCGAGATGTTGTCGCCCCCGACGCTGCCGTGGGCGTACGCGGCGTCCATCGGCTCGCCGTTCTGCACGTCGTCACTGGTCAGCGTGAACGACGCAACGGTCGGCAGCAGCTCGTACGGGTCCGGGGCGATCGGTCGTTCCAGGGTCATCGGGGGGTCCTTCCGGTGAGCGGTTGTTCCTCCGCACCTTCTTACCCCGTCGGCACCCGCGATCGAACCGGCAGCGCCGGGCGGGCGGGGTCAGCTCCCGTACAGGCCGTGCCGTTCCCAGCGGCGCAACAGCTCGTAGCTCCGCTCGACCTCGGCCGGGTCCTCCGCGGCGAGATAGAGGTAGCCGGGCGAGCTGAACAGGTCGACGGTCTGCGGCAGTCCGGCCCCGGGGGAGCAGCGCGCGGCGATCGCCACGGCCGCCGGCAGCTCCGACAGCCGGGCGTGCCAGTCCCCCGCCTGCGCGGCGACGGGGACCGGGTTGATCAGCGACACGTTCCGGACGGCGGCGGCCCAGCCCGGCGTACGGTCGTCGAACTGGTCGAGCGACGCCGGATCGACGAGGTGCTGGGCCTGTAGGAAGGTCTGCGACACACCGCAGAACTTCGCCACGACGTCGGGCAGGGTCGCTCCCCCGAGGCGGGCCCCGGCCTCGATCAGCACCGGCCCCCGGTCGGTGAGCATGAGCTCGGTGTGTGCCGCCGAGGACCGGACACCGAGCGCGTCGAGCACCCCGAAGACGAACTCACGGAGCTGCCGGGCCAGGGCCGAGCCCCGGTCGACCGGCTCCTCGTAGTCGTAGATGGGCCCACCGCCAGGACCCGGCCGTTTCGTGTACCGCCAGATCTCGGCGACCCGGTGCGCGCCCGCGTACGAGACCGTGTTGACGTAGAACTCGGTCCCGACGAGCCGCTCCTGGACCAGCACGCGTCGATTGGGTACGCCGTACAGGTTGACCGAGGCCAGGACCGTCTCGCAGGCGAGGCGCACCTCGTCGAGACCCTCGCAGAACCGCACGTTGTCGGTGCCCGCGCCGTCCACGGGCTTGACGACGGCCGGGCCGGACAGGCTGGCCGCGTACCAGTCGACCGCCTCGTCCACGGACTCGAAGCAGCGGCCGGCGGGCACGGCGAGACCGGCGACGGCCACGGTTTCCGCCATCGCCGACTTGTCGCGCCGCGCGGTGACCGTGGCGATGTCGTTGCCGGGCGTGCCGAGCAGGTGGTTGAGCGTGTCGGCGAGGACCACCCCCGGCTCGGTGCCCGCGACGACCCGGTCGACGCCGAGCGCCCGCAGCCGGTCGACGAGGTGGTCCTCGTCGGCGACGAAGCCGAGGTCGACCGCGTAGTCGCCGGGGCGGAACGTCTTCAGGTAGTAGTCGTACAGGGACTCGCCGCTACGTACGTGGACGCAGGTCACCCCCCGCTCGGCCAGCGCCCGGCTCAGCGCGCTGCCTGTGGAGTATCCGTCGACGATGGCTATGGTCGGCACGCTCTCCTCATCTCCGTACGGCCCGCCGGAGGGTGGCTGGCATCAGAAGACCTTGCCGGGGTTGAGCAGGCCGGCCGGGTCCAGGGCGGCCTTGATCGCCTGGTGCACCCGCAGGCTCACCGGGCCGATCTCGCGGGCGAGCCAGTCGCGCTTGAGCAGGCCCACGCCGTGCTCGCCGGTGCAGGTGCCGCCCAGTTCGAGGCCGAGGCGCATGATCTCGTCGAACGCGCGCCGGCCGCGTTCGAGGCTCGCCGGGTCGGCCCGGTCCACCACGATGTTCGGGTGCATGTTGCCGTCGCCGGCGTGGCCGACCACGCCGATGGTCACGTCGCACTCCGCCGCGATCCGGGCCACCCCGTCGAGCAGCGCCGCCAACGCCGCCCGGGGAACCGCCACGTCGTCGATCACCATCCCGCCGTTGCCGGTGGGGAACGACTCCCTGGCGAACTTCTCCATCGCCGCGTGACCCAGCCGGCGGGCCTGCAAGAGGGCCGCCGCCTCCACGGCGTCGGTGGCCGTGTGGATCTCGTCGGCGCCGGCCGCCTCGCACAGCTCGGCGAGCCGCGCCAGGTCCCCGGCGGCCTGGGGCCCGGTGTCCGCCGACGCCAGCAGCAGCGCCTCGACGTCGGTACGCAGGCCCATCGGCCGGTACGCCTCGATCGCCCGCAGGTACGTGCGGTCGATCAGTTCCAGCAGGCTGGGGGTGAGTCCGTGTTCAGCGATCCGGGCGACCGCCCGACCGGCGGCGGCGGTGGTCGGGAAGACCGCCACCATGGTCAGCGACTCCGCCGGGGCGGGCCGCAGCGCCACCGTCACCTCCGTGATCACGCCGAGGGTGCCCTCGGAACCCACGAAGAGCCGGGTGAGGTCGTAACCGGCCACCCCCTTGGCGGTACGCCGACCAGTACGCAGCACCTCCCCGGAAGCCAACACGACCTCCAGCCCCAACACGTACTCGGTGGTCACGCCGTACTTGACGCAGCACATGCCACCCGCGTTGGTGGAGACGTTCCCACCGATCGTCGACATCTCCCACGATCCCGGATCCGGCGGATACCACAACCCCTGTTTCGCCACCTCCGCCGACAGCGCCGCGTTGACCACGCCGGGCTGCACCACGGCGATCCGGCTGACCGGGTCGATCTCCAGCACCGCGTCCATCGCGACCATGCTGATCACCACCGCGCCGTCGACCGCGTTCGCCGCGCCCGCCAGCCCCGTACGCGCCCCCTGCGGCACCACCGGCACGCCGTACCGCCCGGCGATCGTCACCGCCTCGACCACATCGGCCGTGCCACGTGGACGGACGACGACCAGCGGGGTGCCGGCCTCGCAGAGATCGGCCTCGTCCTTGCGGTGCATCCGGAGCAGGTCGGGGTCGGTCAGGACGGCGTCGCCGAGCGCCGCACGCAGGTCGTCGACGAGGGGGGAACCAGACATGGCAGAGAGGGTACAGATCCGCGTCATCCGCTCCGGAGCGCGAACGTGGGCGCCCCCGATCCGGCATCGGTGCTGGTGAGAGCGGTGTGAGCGGGCCCGGTCGCTCGAACCCCTGTCCTATCGGAAGATCCTTCCGGGGTTGATCGAAGTTTGTTACCGTCTACCGCCAACGAGGGCACCCCTCCTCCAGCCAACGTCCCCCGGCCTGCCACCTCACCGCTCTTCCACCCCAAGATCCGCAGCAGGACGCGCTGTCCGGCCGGGCACGGTGCCGAAACCGGGACCTGGTTCAGCTCGTGTTGCGGCAAAGGATCGTTGCCCATGACAGAGGGATTGACAGAGTGAAGCGAACCGAGCTGCACATCGTGATCGGCGGAGGTATCGCGGGCTGCCTGACCGCGATCATGCGTAGCCGCGCGGGATACCGGGTCCTTCTGCTGGAGCGGGCCGAGGCCCGTTCGTCCGAGGCCCACCCGATCTGCACGGGGGCCAGCAACATCGTCAGCGAGAACCACAGCGGTGCCGAGTATCCGTTCGATCCGCAGAGCGCCCGGGACTGCTTCGACGGGCGCCTGGTCAACGAACGCTTCTTCCCCGACCTCGTCTTCGGAGGCAAGGACCACAGCAGGGTCATCGCCTCCCAGGCCATGCAGGACAGCGGCACCGACATCATCGGCCAGTGCCGGGAGAACATGCGGGTCATCCAGGACCGTTACGCGCAGCTCTGCGCCGAGGACCCGGCCAACGCGTTGTTCGGCGCGCCGGAGCAGGTCTGCCGCGAGATCCCCGCGCCGGACTGGGTCGCCGACGTCGGCGCCGCCTTCGTCACTCCACAACGGGGCATCAACCCGGTCGTCGTCACCGCGCTGCTCGACCAGGAGCTGCGCCGCAGCGGCGTCGAGGTACGCGGTGGCGCCGACGTGGCCGGGGTGAGCCGCCGTGCCGACGGCACCTACGAGGTGGAGTACGTCGAGGACGGCGCGCGGAAGACGGTCGTCGGCGACCAGGTCGCCCTCTGTGCCGCCACCGAGACCCCGGCGATCGCCCGCCGTCTCAACCCGTCGCTCGCGCTGCCCCCCATCTACATGGCGCTGCGCCAGATCCTCTTCGTCGAGCTGCCCGAGCGCACCACGAAGAACTACACGTGCCTGAAGCTCGAGGACGAGTACGGCGGCATGCTGAGTCCCTTCAGCCAGGACACCGCGCTCGTCTACTACCCGCCGGCGGCGCACATCGCGGTGCACCGCGTCGACCCGACGACCTACGCGCTGCCCGACGACTTCCGTCACTTCCTGCGCAACGGTCACCCCGAGGCGGCTGAGCGTGCCCAACTGGCGCTCCGTCAGCTCAGCCAGTGGTATCCGGAGGTGCGCGGCGCGGAGGTGGTGTCCGCCCACCTCAAGGTGGCGATCAACACCACCGACTCGTCGCGACTGCGGCGCAACGCCGGGGTGCTCGACGTCGCACCCGGTTGCACCGCGACCGTCCTGCTCAAGTGGACGATGTGCGTCGTCAACGCCCAGCGCGACCTGGAGGCGGCCCTCCGGCACTCGATCGCCACCGGCAACGCGGATCGCGACGAGTACGCCGAGCTGGTCGCCCGCGGCACCGTGCCGATCGCGCCGCCATCGGATGTGTCCGCCTGGCAGCGCCGGCTCGGGATCTTCGCGCGCAACATGGGGGTGCCGGAGCGACTGGCGGCGCCGTTCGTGGACGCCGGCGAGCCGGACAGCGGTCTGGCCCGCGCCGTACCGTCGCTCGCGTCGAGTTGACGCTGGTCACGCTGAACTGGCGGGGACTACTACCCGCTCTTGAGGCAACGCACGAGGGGTCGCCACCCGCTTAGGGGGCAGCACAGGGGTTCGGCCGTCTTCCCGTTGCGCGATACACCATATTCGATGATCATAGGCCCGCGTCGACTCGATGACCTTCGTCGACATTGGCCTGTCCTGGCGGGCTTCGGGGAGCACTCCGCCCGGTCCCTATAAGCGAGGAGGGCACGATGACCACCGCACTCGACCTGACCGACCTCCGTGTGCAGGCCGACGCCACCATCGATCGGCTGATCGACGAGGCAGGCCTCACCCGACGCAACAACCGGTTCTTCGCGGGCGCGAAGGAGGCCACCTCGGTGAGCCCCGCCGGTGCGCTGCGGATCGCGGAGAAGTGGCAGCGGACCACTCAGGCGTTCATGTTCACCACCATCTCCAGCCTCGGTGCCCACGGGCGACGTCTGGCTCGCGACTACACAGTGAGTCGAGAGGTACTCGGAGCGTATCAGATGGCCTACCGAGTCATCGGGGACGATCTGGACAATCGGGCGGCGGCGTTCGCGGAGGTCGCGCCGGAGGGTGTGGACGGTATCCACTACCTGTGGTGGGCGGACACGATCTGCGCGCCGCTGCGCTCGGCCCTGGGCAGCGCGGACGCGCCCGCCGAATCCCCCGCGCTGACCCGCATCCTCGACGTCATGGACGCCATGGCGGCCGAGGAACTGGGTGGCGCGGTCCAGCTCCGTGTCGTGGAGACCATCGCCCTCGACATCGCGGTCGCGTTCCGGCGCCTGTACGGCAAGGTCACCGTGGACGGCCGCCAGGTCCTTCCCGAGCAGCGCGACTACGCCTGGATCGACTCGCACATCCGGGCGGAGACGGGCCACGCCGCGTCCGTCAGCGACGACGAGGCCGGCATGAGTCACCTGGTCTCCACCCCGGCCGAGGCGCAGCACTTCGTCGCGCTCGCGGAGTCCTACATCCCGGCGTGGGCGGACCTGCTGGACGACTTCGCCCGGGACCTGTCGTAGCGCGACCAACCGAGAACGGCACTGACGGCCGCCACCGACGACGCCCCGGGGCCCGTGGTGGCGACCGCCGGAGTCATCCGGCTTCGAGGATAGGAGCTGCCATGCGATCGTCCCTCCCCACAGTGGAAACAGACGCCGTCGTCAACGAAGTGAACGAGCTGCGTGCCCGCTACCAGCGCGAGACCGAGCCCGGGTCGCCGGAGGCACTGCGCCGGCTGGCCGGTTGGATCGCCGACTCGGCGTCGCTCGGTGCCCATCCCGCGGCCAGGGCACTCGTCGAGGACCTGTCCGGCGCACACGACACGCCGCAGCTCACGGCCACGAAGCGGCACATCAACTCGCGGGCCGACAACACGCTCCTGTCCGTGTTCTCGGCCGCGTACTTTCCGTCCCTCGGTCTGGACTACCTGGAGTACGAGCCCATCCCGTCCGACCCCGTGCTGGTGGAGCGCTACCCGAGCCCGACGATGCCGGTCAACCTGCTCCGGCACAGCGCCGGCTTCGACAGTCGGGTCGTCGTGGCGCTCTTCCCGGAGAACCACATCGACGGTCGCCAGGAGCCGGACGACCTGATCTTCTACTTCATCGACAAGTTCGTCACCCGGCACGGCCTCACCCGCCGGCTCATCGACGCCGCCATGGTCCCGGGCTCGTTCCCGCTGCTCACC
The DNA here is from genome assembly GCF_043198195.1 of Micromonospora sp. NPDC048868. NCBI lineage: Bacteria > Bacillati > Actinomycetota > Actinomycetes > Micromonosporales > Micromonosporaceae > Micromonospora > Micromonospora sp. NPDC048868. The sequence goes on along the minus strand of NZ_JBICUN010000028.1, from coordinate 24,964 downwards.
GGCGTCGACGACCGCGGCGTCGAGCGGGCCGCCGGCTCCTGGGTACGGCTGCACGAGTTCCACCACCGCACGGGCAGCATGCCGATCCCGCAGTTCCTGTCCGCGAAGAGCTACAAGCCGCTCGCCGGCCTGGAGGAGATGCGGGTCGACGTCAAGTCGATGCTGGTCTGCCTCGACGACGCGGACATCGATCGTGAGCTCGCCGCGCTGACCTTCGAGTTCGTCCTGGCCGAGCGGCTGCTGCGCTACTCGGTCGAGGGGATCCCCAAGCCGAACTACGACGCGATCGCGTCGCAACTGCTCTTCAACTACCTGCGCGAACAGGGCGCCCTGACGATCGACGAGGGGCGGATCCGGCTCCTGCCGAGCCTGCCCGAGGCGCTGAGCACGCTCGTCACCGAGATCACCGAGCTGGAGGACGTCGTCCTGACCGAGGGGGTCGAGGCCGCCCGCGCGGGCCTGATCGACTTCACCCGCCGGTACACCCGGTACGACGAGGAGAAGCGGGAGTTCCTCCACGTGCCCTTCTTCGCCGAGCTCAAGGAGCGACTCGGCGTGTGAGTCACGCCGGCCGCCCTCCCGACGACGTGCGGCTCCGCCCCTCACCCCGCTGGAAGGTACCGACCATGACCACCGTTATGAACTCGACCGAAACCGGCATCCTCGGCACGTGCGACATCGACGCCGACAGCCTCGCCACGGACCTCGACACCATGGCGTCGTTTCCCTACACGGACAAGTACAGCGACTTCGTCTGCGGCGCCTGGAAGAGTTGCGCGGTGTGGAACGGCACGGGCCTCGGCCTCGACGCGGGACTCGACCCGTTCGAGGGCCCGGCCGTCGTCACCGACCTGGGCCAGCGCCTGCCGTACGTGCGGCACCTGGTGGGTGAGCTGTTCGACATGTCCCGCCTCAAGTACGGCCGGCTCGCCCGGCTGACCCCCGGCAGCGCGCTCGTGCCGCACCGGGACTACCTCGAACTCGACAGCAACCTGATCCGGATCCACCTTCCGCTGGAGACCCACGAGTCCTGCGTCAGCTCGCACAACACGACGCTCTACCACATGAACGTCGGTGAGATCTGGTTCCTCGACGCCACCCAGGCCCACAGCGCGGTCTCCGGGTGGACGAAGGACCGCACCCACCTCGTGCTCGACTTCCAGGCCGACTCGCTCGCCGCCTGCTTCACCGGCGAGGTCCAGCCGCCCAGCATCCCGAGCACGCACCAGGTCGCGCGGCAGCCGATCGACCAGGAGGAACTCGCCGCGTTCGAGCGCGCCGGGGTGCTGATGGACACCACCAACTACCGGGACTTCCTGAAGATCGCCATCAAGACGATGTTCACCCGGGACATCACCCCGGACAACGTGTTCGACCTGCTGGAGGGGGCGGCCCGGCACTCGCCCGTCGCCGCGCGGCTCGACATGATCCCCCCGATGCGGACGTACTTCCTGCTGGCCCGAGAGTCCTGAGGCGGATCATGCGACACGCCAGCCAAGTCTGTGTCGTCGTGGACGGGTACTCGACGGCCAACGCGCTCGCGCCGGCCCTCGCCGGTTACGGCTTCGGCGCGGTGCACGTGCAGAGCGACCCGGACCTGCCGCAGTTCCTCCTGCGCACCGGCGTCGACCACGCCTATCTCGACACCTACCTTCACGACGGCGACGTCGGCACCATCGTCGACCGGCTGGACCGGGCGGGCCTGCGCGCGCGCAGCGTGGTGGCCGGCGCCGAGACCGGGGTCGAGCTGGCTGACCAGTTGGCCAGGGCCCTCGGCGTGCCCGGCAACGATCCGGCGACCACCCGGTGCCGCCGCGACAAGCACCACATGGCACGCGCCGCGGCGGCCGGGGGCGTCGCCGTCATCCCGCACCTGAGCACCGCCTCCCGCGACGAGGCGGCGGAGTGGCTGCGCGCGGGAGGTTGGCTCGGCGACGCCGTCGTCAAGCCCCGAGCCAGTTCCGGCAGCTTCGGCTTCCTGCGGTGCCGCTCCGAGGCGGACCTCGACACCGCGTTCAAGAGCTGGCTGGGCGCACCCGACGTGTTCGGCGACCCCATCGGGGAACTCCTCGTCCAGCCGTTCATGACCGGCGACGAGTACGCCGTCAACACCGTGTCGGCGGGGGGCGGGTACGTCGTCTCGGACATCTGGCACACCAGGAAGCGCCACGAGGGCGGTACGGCGCTCTACGACCTGGAACGGCTCGTCGATCCCCGCGATGCCGTCTTCGAGCAACTGCACGGCTTCGTCGGGACCGTGCTCGACGCCCTGGACATCCGCGAGGGGACGGCGCACACGGAGGTCATGATGATCGCCGGTGAGCCGGTGCTCGTCGAGACCGGCGCCCGGTTCATGGGCTCGATCGACATCTCGCAACTGACCGAGGCGACGGGCACCAACGCGGTGCAGTTGGTGGCCGAGACGATCGTGGCCCCGGACCGCTTCGCCGCCCGGGTCCGCGAGGGCTGGCGTCCCGTGCTCCGCCGGCACGCCGCCATGGTGCAGTTGCTGTCCCGCCACTCGGGGACCCTCGCCGGCTACGACCTGCCCCTGCTGCGCGGGCTGCCGTCCTTCCACACCGTCGACACCTACCTGGAGACCGGCGACCCGTTGCAGGTCACCGTCAACTCGTACACGACCCCGGGCCTGGTCTTCCTGGTCCACGAGAGCCCGGAGACGATCTCGGATGACTACCGCCAGATTCGCGAACTGGAGGCAGCGGGTGCCCTGTTCTTGTCGGCCTGACCAGCGCACGCCACGGCTGACCGTCGGCGGCACCGCACGCGCCCGCCGGCGGGCCGCCGCCACGCGGGAGGCAGCCGCATGAGCGCGCCGCACCGGTCGGCGTCCCAGGACCCGGCGACGGACTACCTGCGGGCGGTACGCGACGGTGAGCTGCCACCGGACCTGCCGGCGCGCACCGCCGGACGGGTGCTGGGGCCCGACATCGAGGCACAGAGCTTCCACCGGGTGATGTTCGTCGACGAGCGGGAGCTCACGTCGTTCTACGCCGACTTCACGGTGCTGCTCGACGTCGTGGGGCGGCTGCCGCACCTGCTCGCGGGTGGCAGCACGGCCGCGTTCGGCGCACTGACCGACGTGCCGGAGGTGCTGCGCCCGCTGTTGGCCGGCACCGACCTGCCCGCCCTGGTGCCGTACGGCCGCGCCGACCTGATCCACGACGGGACCGGGTTCAAGGTCCTGGAGCTGGGCCTGAGCCCCGCCGTCGGCGGTGCCGAACGCACCGCCTGGCTCCCCGCCGTCATGGCGGAGCCGGCCTTCCGGCCCTTCGCCGAGCGGCACGGACTGCGCCACCTCGACCCCATCACCGCCCTGCTCGACCTGCTGCGCACCGTGGAGACCCCGCGCACGGGGCACGACGCCGAGGCGCCCGGGCAGGCGGAGGTGCTGATGGTCGAGGCGACCGGCGCGCTCGCGGAGTGGGCCGGCGACTGGCGTCCCCTGGGCGAGTGCCTGGAGGCGTACTCCGATCGTCCCCTGCGGACCCGCCTGGCGGAGGTCGCGGACCTGCACGAGCCGGACGGCAGCGTCGCCGGCCACGTCGCCGGGGTGACCCACCTGCTGCGGTTGTTCAACCTGACGGAACTCGCGGAGGAGCCGGACCCCGTGGCGGCCTGGCAGCGGCTGCATCCGGAGCCGGGCTCCGCCCTGCCGCCGATGGCCACCTCGCCGGTGCACGACATGTACAACAGCAAGGCGTGCCTCGCCCTGGTGTGGCTCCCCGAGGTGCAGGACACGCTGACCGACGGCGAACGCGCCGCGTTGCGGCGCATCCTGCCCGAGACGACCCACGTCGACGCGGCCACCGACCTGACCGGCTTCGTCGGTGGCCGGGCGGACACCATCCTGAAGCCCACCACCCTGGCCCGCGGCGAGGGCACGGTGGCCGGCTGGACGGTCGACGACGAGACGTGGCGGGCGGCGCTCGCCTCGGCGGCCGGGAGCGGTCGCCACATCCTGCAGCGGAGGGTCGTCCAGCGGGCGGAGCCGGGCTTCGACACCGACGGCGTCACGGAACGGGACTGGTACGCGGTGTGGGGGATGCACTACGGGCCCGGTGGGCACACCGGCTTCACCTGCCGCCTGACCACGGTGCCGGGGACCGTGGTCCGAGGCATCTCGAACGTCCTGCTGGCACCGGTGCTGCTGCACCCGGGGGCCTGAACATCGCCGCCGGTCACGGGTAGGAGATCACCCTGAAGAAGAACTTCCGCCTGCTGTGGAGCGCCGAGACCGTCAGCCAGTTCGGCTTCGAGGTGGCGACGGTCGTCATTCCGCTGTTCGCCGTGAAGACCCTGAACGCCACACCGGCGCAGGTCGGTTTCCTGGTGACCTGCGAGTTCCTGGGCTTCCTGCTCCTCGGGCTACCGGCCGGCGCGTGGATCGACCGCCGGCGCGGGGAACGGGTCCTGGTGTTCTCCAGCCTGGGCCGTACGGCCGTGTTCGGGGTCGTCGCGGCGCTGGCGCTGGCCGGCAACCTCACCATGCCCGCGCTGTACGCGTTGATGTTCGCGGGGAGCCTGTGCACGGTCTTCCTGGGGATCTCCTACCAGAGCGTCCTGCCGCGGATCGTCGACCGGCAGCTGCTGCCCGGCGCCAACTCGCGGGTGGAGTTCACCCTCTCGCTGGCGGAGATCACCGGCCCGGCCATCGCCGGCTTCCTGATGGCGCTGGCCACGTCGTCGTACGTCCTCGGCGCCACGGCCGTCTGCTTCGGCATCGCCACCGTGCTGCTCAGCCGGATCCGGGTGACCGGGGCGGCGGCGGTCCCGACGGCACGCAACACCACGCTTGTCCGGGACGTGCGCGACGGCATCGCCTACGTGCTGCGGGTGCCGATGTTCCGGGTCATGGCGATCCGCAGCTCGACGTACAACTTCTGCAACATCGCGACCACCACCATGTTCCTGCTGCTGCTGGCGTCGGTGCTGCGGCTGCCGTCGGCGTACATCGGGATCATCTTCTCCGGCGCCGGTGCCGGCGCGACCCTCGGTGCCCTCCTGGCGGTGCGGCTGTCCCGGCGCTTCGGCGTCGGGACGACCGTCCTCGCCGCGTGCGTGCTGGCGGGGATCGCCTCGATTCCGCTGCCGTTCGCGCGCAGCGGCACCTGGCTGATCGTCGCCGCCGTGGGCTACGGCATCGCCTCGGGATGCATCGTCGTCTCCAACATCCTGCAACTGTCGGTCCGGCAGGCGCTGTGCGCGCCGGGCATGCAGGCCCGGTTGAGCGCGACGATGCGGTTCCTGGTCTGGGGCGTGATCCCGCTGGGCGCGTCGGTCGCGGGGCTCGTCGCGAACGTCATCGGCGTCCGCCAGACCCTCGCGCTCGCGGTCGCCGGCGAACTCGTCTCCATCGTCCCGCTGTACTTCTCGCCGCTGCGGCGGGTGGTGGAGATGCCCACCGAGCCCGAGTCCGGGCCCGAGCCGGCCCCGGAGTCGCAGCCCGAAGGGGCGGCGGGCGACGGGGCACGGCCGGAGGCACGGCAGCTCAGCGACTGAGTCGAGCGACCTCGTCGTCGTCCAGCGTGATGACGCCGGCGAGATACTGGCGCGTCGACCCGCCCAGGACGACCCGGTCGCCGCGCAGCTCGCAGTTGGCGTGGATGGTCAGCGTCTTGCCGAGCCGGGGAGAGAACTGACGGGACGTCAGGCTGGTCCTGCCCAGCACCTCCGCCCAGTAGGGGACCAGCATGCAGTGGGACGACCCGGTGAACTGGTCCTCCGGGATCGACAGCTTGGGGCCGAAGAAGCGGGCGACGAAGTCGGAGGAGACGCCGGGGGCCGTCACGACCACCCCGCGCCGGTCGAGGGTCCCGAGCATCCGCTGGTCGGGTTCGATCGCGCGCAGGTCCTCCTCGTTGTCGTAGACCGCCATGTAGTCCATGCCCCCGTAGACCGCGGTGGGCGCGATCGACAGCCCTGCGAGCAGGGCCTCCGGCGGGTCGACCCGCTCGCGCGGCAACGCGGGGAAGGACATCGAGAACTGCCCCTCAGGCGTACGGCTGACCACGAGGGGACCCGTGTTGGAGTGGAAGGTGACCTCGTCCCACTCGGGCCGCAGGTGGTGCAGCACCACGTGGGCGGCGGCGAGCGTGGCGTGCCCGCACAGGTCGACCTCCATCGACGGCGTGAACCAGCGCAGCGCGAAGCTGTCGCCCCGGTCGATGATGAACGCGGTCTCCGCGAGGTTGTTCTCCAGGCCGATCGCCTGCATCACCTCGTCGCTGAGCCACTCGTCCAGGGGGCAGACCGCGGCCGGATTGCCGAAGAACACCCGGTCGGTGAACGCGTCGACCTGGTACAGGGGAATTTCCATCGTGCCTCCAACTGGTGTCAGTGTCGTTCGCGGGCCGCCGGCCCGATCGCCTGCACGCGCTCGATGAGCTGTCGCCGTTCGTCGGCGTCCATGGGGATGGCCCAGCCACTGGCCGCCGACTGGTGGATGTTGACCACGGCCGAGCCCCGGTCGGCGCGGATGTTCATGCCGGAGCACTCGCCGCCGAGCACGTAGAGCCCGAGCACCACGTGGTGGGGCACCGGCTCGGCATCGGCCTCGGGGGCGAACCGGCACTCGGCGAGCTGCACGCGGCGCTGGGCGAGCCAGCCGTCGGGGCCGCGTTCGGCCAGCCGGGCGGCGATCGTGTCCGCGTCGTGGTCGGCCCCGAGCATGACGTCGTGCCCGCCGGACGAGTGCCCGAACTTGAACACGTACTTGGCGCGGTCCGCCAGCAGGCGGTCACGGTTCTCCGGAGTCACCGAGACGGTGTGGGGCACGTAGCGGGCGACCATGTCGCGCACGCCTTCGGGCAGCAGGCTGGCGAAGCGCTCCTCCCAGAACATCGCCATCCAGCGCTTGTGCGTGCGGATCTCGGCCTCGAAGAGGTTGATCACGGAGGCGCCGCTGCCGACCAGCCGGGTGATGAAGTCGTAGTCGTCGTCCATGTCCTCGTGCATGAAGCCGCGATAGACCAGGGTGCGCTTTCCGGCCGCCGGATCGAGCCACCGCTCCGGATAGTCGGCGTGGAAGACCAGCTCGACCGGCACGTCGGGCAGGCGCCGGCGCAGCGTCTCGGTCAGCAACTCGAAGCCGAAGTAGCCGACCCCGATGCGGCTCGACCAGTCACACACCACCACCCGGTCGAAACTGCCCTGGTGGAAAGCCCTGATGACGACGTCCGCGATCTGTTCCTCGGGCCGCGGCGTGCCGGCGAGCCACGGAATGTCGACCGCCTCACCCATCACCTGATAGCAGTCGTGGAACTCGAATCCGGAAATCGACGAGTCGATGTTGAATTCACAGAACTGGTATCCGGACGGGGTCGGCAGCACGTCGACGCGGGCGAAGACCTGCTCGACGGAATCAAGTTGTTCCCAATTGACGAAGGGCGCGATCTCGGCGGGCAGGCCGAATTCCGTCAACAGTTTCTCGGGAGGCCCCGACCGGAGGAACTCGCGGATCACCGTCGTCTGCGCCTCGATCATGGCGCAGGCCGCCGCCGCCATCCGGTCGAACTCGTCCCGGTCGATGACCAGCGGATAGGGGATGAACCGCATCCGGGTGGCACCGAGATCGTCCATGAAGCGCCGTACCGACGGCGCTGCCGCGACGAGCGCGGACCGCGCCGGCTCGGCCTGAAGCGCGGCCACCAGCGGCGCGTTCAATTCCGCGAAATTGCAGTCCGAGTTGTCGTGTCGCACCGTGAACCGCACCCCTTCGCCCGACTCGTTATTGAATCGGCTGCGAGTGTACGGCACGAGCGGCTTGGCGGGCAGGGGCGAACTCGCGGTATTGATTGCGGACACGTTAAGTGTCGAACATTTCAGGGGTCGACCGGTCCGGGGTCGCCGAGTACAGTGACCGGCCGTCGGCTGGTCCCGCTTCACACGCGACGGCGACGACATCGGCCGTGGCAATCCCGATTTCGTCGCGTGACCCGTGCCGGACACGTGGCGGAGCCATTACGGGGAATCATCACCCGAGACCCGTCCCCGGATTCGGCCCGGTACGCATCCGTCATCCCCGCAGAGACAGGATCACCGCCATGACCGCACTCCTGGACGCCATCGCCGCGGGCGTCACCATCCACGACCTCAGCCAGCCGTTCGAGGAGGGGATGCCCTGCGCGCCGAACCATCCCGGGTTCCGCCTGGCCCTGCTCCGTCGGCACGGCGACGTGGTGCGTGCCGACGGCGGCTCGTCGGCCGGCGAGCTCATCGTCACCGGCGGGCACGTCGGGACCCACGTCGACGCGCTGTCGCACATCTCGCAGGACGGGCTGCTGCACGGCGGCCACGACGCCGCCGAGGCGCAGTCGGGTGGCCGGTTCCGCGTACACGGCGCCGAGACCATTCCGCCGCTCGTCCGGCGGGGGGTGCTGCTGGACGTCGCCTCGGCCCACGGAGTCGACGTCCTTCCCGGCGGGTACGGCGTGACCGCCGACGACCTCGAACGGTGCCTGCGGCGTACGGGTGTGCGGCTGGCCGAGGGCGACGTGGCGCTGGTGCGTACCGGCTGGTCCCGGCACTGGTCGGATCCGGCGGCCTACCTCGGTCTCGACACGGGCGTGCCCGGCGTCGACCCCTCCGGCGCGGCCTGGCTCGCGGAGCACGGGGTCGCCCTGACGGGCGCGGACACCACCGCCTACGAGCAGATCCCGCCCGGCGCCGGGTTCCGGGCGCTGCCGGTCCACCGGCTGCTGCTGGTGGAGGCCGGCATCTACATCGTCGAGCACCTGCGGCTGGACTCGCTGGCGGAGGCCGGCGTGAGCGAGTTCCTGTTCGTCCTCGCCCCGCTGCCGATCGTCGGCGGCACGGGCTCGCCCGTACGCCCGTTGGCCGTCGTGTGACAGGTGCCCGGCTCGTGACCCCGCCCGTCGTCGCTCGGGCACGTAGTCTCGCCCGGTGATCGAGATGCCCATCACCGCTCGGCAGTGGCGTCGCCGGGCGACGATCGCCGCCGCCGTCGCCTTCGCGATTGCCTGCATCGGTGCGCCCGTCAGGCAGGCGGTGACGAGGGCGATCGAGGCAGGGCGGGGCGAGAAGACGCCCGCTGCGGCGGCCGAGGCGTACCTCCTGGCGGTCTTTCAGCCGGACGAGAACCCCGACATCAACCGGTGCCTGTGCGGCGACAATCGGGACGAGCTGTTCCGCCAGGCCCGCGACCTGCGCAAGCAGGTCGAATCGCAGGTCACGTTCGGCGTACGGGTCGAGGCGACCAACTGGCAGACCGACCCGGACGGCACGGTCTCGGCGATGGTGGACCTCCGGTTCACGGAGGTCGACTCCACGGGGAGCGTCACCTTCACCGGCGCCACCCACCGGTGGCGCTTCCACACCACGGAGGAGGGCGGCTTCGGCGGCGGCTGGAAGGTCTGCCGCGTCGACGCGCCGCCGCTGTGCGGCACCTACCTCCGCTGCTGACCCTGGTAACGAAGCGCCATGTCACTGATCGTGTGGTTTGCGTGTCATGGAGCCCTCGCCATTGCTGTTTACAGACACGCACCCCCAACCCATGTCACAGATCACGGACTTGTATGCAACGAAGTCCGATACACCGGCGGATCAGCGGCGGGCCGGGGGCACCGCCATGCGAACCACACCGCCACGATCGCCCGGTGAGCCATTGCCGTTGCGTTTCGCACAGTTCCCATTACGACCCTGCAAGCCCGGTGACGAAGTTACGAGTCGTCGAAGACGTCGTCGAGCACGAGTCTTGCCCGGCCGGGGACTTCCTCCTCCGGGAAGATTTCCGCGCACAGAGCGAGGACCTGCTCCGTGTCGGTCAGCCTAAGGTGGTCGACCAGGAAGCGGATGTCCTCAGCGTCCCGCCTTCGAGCGGCGAGCACCTTCATGGCCAGCAGATGTTCCGGAGACGCCGCCGCCACCCGCAGGCCGGGGTGGTCGAAGACGCGCGGAGCCGTCGCGTCGCCTCCCGGAGCGACATAGGCACTCGCCTGTTCGTTGAGCCACCAGCGCGGCAGGCCGAGTTCATCGGCTACCGCACGAGCCTCGTCGAGCACGATGCCATGGGGTTGGAACACCGCGTCGATGTCACGGGTAGCCCGTCGGGCGTCGTAGGCCAAAGCCATGGCCGCCCCGCCGAAGATGTAGAGGTCCGCAACCACTCCTCGCCTCGATAGCCGGTCCCCGAGCCGGCGGAAGGCATCCTCGATCGCCGCGCGGTCCAATAGTGGATCATCGAGGCTCACGCGACGTTCAACTCCTGCGCCGACACGTACACGCCCCGACGACGGAATGCTGCCGGCGCGTGTACCACCGCGTCGACCCGGGCGGCCCGGGTGTTGAAGGGGAACCAGAACCGCCGCAGCGACCGCGTCTCGACCCACGACGGCGCACCCCGCCCGTCCTTGGCGGCCAAGTGCTCCGTCAAAGCGGCGAGAAACACGTCCCAGTGCTCATCGCCGGTAGGAGCTGGTTCCTGGTCCAGCAGACCGGCGCGCGTCTCGGTCGGCTCCCAGCGGTACTCCTCAAGGAACTCCGCCACCAACCGCCACCGCCGTGTCTCTTCGGATCCGACGAGCAGGGCACCCAGGCGTGCCACCGTCAGTGGCTCGTACCTCGCAGCGCGGTTCTTCATTCCTTCGACGCTAGTACATTCGGCGACGGATCCGTGGCCGGCCGCAACCCGCTACGAGCAGCCACGCAGAGCGCCGCGCCGCGACAACTGGTTCGAACGAGAGATCAATAAGGTGGGCCCGAGGTACCACCCTGCGAACCAGACGGCGACCGCTACCACCCAGCTCCAGGTCTCGGGTGGGAGGTTGCCGGTGATGCGCCCAAGAGCGGTGACCTGCTCCACGTGACCCGGGATGCCAGCGTCCAGTTCGTCGACCCGATCATGTTCCGAGTCAAAGGAAGCGGAGGGTGTGGGATTCGAACCCACGAAGACATCGCTGCCTTACCGGTTTTCAAGACCAGCGCCATCGGCCACTAGGCGAACCCTCCCGGGCCGCGCGCCCGAGGGTGCGCGACGTGCCTAGTCTGCCACGGACCCGCTGCGGGCGAGCGGGCACCGCACCCGCGCTGGCATGATCGACGGCGTGTGGGAGAGCCCCTCGGTGGTGCTGATCAGCGGAATCATGGCGGCCGGAAAGTCCACTGTGGCCGAGGCGTTGGCCCGGCGGCTGCCCCGCGCGGTGCACCTGCGCGGCGACGTCTTCCGGCGGATGGTGGTCAGCGGCCGGGAGGAGATGACCGCCGAGCCGTCGCCGGAGGCGTGGCGGCAGCTGCGGCTGCGCTACGACCTCGCCGCGTCGGCGGCGGACCGGTACGCCGCCGCCGGCTTCACCGTGCTGCTCCAGGACGTGGTCCTCGGGGCGGAGCTGCCGGCGATGGTCGACCGGATCCGGCACCGGCCGTTGGCGGTCGTGGTGCTCGCGCCGAGCCCCGAGGCCGTCGCCGCCCGCGAGGAGGCGCGCGACAAGAAGGGGTACGGGGACTGGCCGGTCGCCGACCTGGACGCGGACTTCCGGGCACAGACGCCCCGGATCGGGCTCTGGCTGGACACTTCGGCGCTGACCCCGGCGCGGACGGTGGACGAGATCCTGGCCCGGGCGTGGACCGACGGGCGGGTGGGGTAGACACGGAACATGCGCGCGATGACTGTCCCGGAGCCCGGCGGACCCGACGCACTGCTCTGGAGCGAGGTGCCCGATCCCGAGCCCGGCCCGGGCGAGGTGGTCATCGACGTGCGGGCCAGCGCGGTCAACCGGGCCGACCTGCTGCAACGGCAGGGGCACTACCCGCCGCCGCCGGGCGCGCCCGCGTACCCCGGGTTGGAGTGCTCCGGGGTGATCAGCGCGATCGGGCCCGACGTGGCCGGCTGGGAGGTGGGCCGGGAGGTCTGCGCGCTGCTGGCCGGCGGCGGCTACGCGGAGCGGGTCGCGGTGCCGGCCGGGCAACTCCTGCCGGTGCCGGCCGGCGTCGACCTGGTCGACGCGGCGGCGCTGCCCGAGGTCGCCTGCACGGTCTGGTCGAACGTGGTGCAGGTGGCCCGGCTCGGCAGGGGCGAGACGCTGCTGCTGCACGGCGGCGGCAGCGGCATCGGCACCTTCGCGATCCAGCTCGCGGTGGCGCTGGGCGCGACCGTGGCGGTCACCGCCCGCGCAGCGAAGCACGAGCGGCTGCGTGAGCTGGGGGCGGCGCACATGATCGACTACCGGGAGCAGGACTTCGTCGAGGAGGTCCGGCGGGTCACCGACGGCCGGGGCGCCGACGTCATCCTCGACATCATGGGCGCCGCCTACCTGCCCCGGAACGTGGCGGCGCTGGCCACGGGCGGCCGGCTGGTGGTGATCGGCATGCAGGGTGGCCGCAAGGGCGAGCTGGATCTCGGGGCGCTGCTCGCCAAGCGGGGCACGATCGCGGCCACCGCGCTGCGGTCCCGGCCGCTGGAGGAGAAGGCGGAGATCGTGCGCGGCGTACGCGAGCAGGTGTGGCCGCTGGTCGAGTCGGGGGCGGTCCGGCCGGTCGTGGACCGGCGGGTGCCGATGACGGAGGCGGCGCAGGCGCACCGGCTGGTCGAGACCAACGACCACGTCGGCAAGGTGCTGCTGACGACCGGCTGACGCGCGGTCCGCCCCGGCGGGTCAGGACGCCGGCGTCGGGTCCGCGACCTCGCGGGGGAGCACCAGGCGGGCGCCGGGGCCCTCGCCGGCGAGCGAGTCGCCGGGGTTGTAGAGCGTGCAGCGTTGCAGGGACAGGCAGCCGCAGCCGATGCAGCCGTCGAGGTCGTCGCGGAGCTTGGTCATCAGCCGGATCTTCTCGTTGAGCCGCTCCCGCCAGGTCGCGGAGAGCCGCGCCCAGTCCTCCGCGCTCGGCGTGCGGGACGCGGGCAGGGAGTCCAGCGCTTCCCGGATCTCCTCCAGCGAGATGCCGACCTGCTGGGATATCCGGACGAACGCCACCCGGCGCAGCTCGGTGCGGGCGTAGCGGCGCTGGTTGCCGCCCGTCCGCTCCGCCCGGATCAGCCCGAGCCGCTCGTAGTAGCGCAGCGCCGAGGGCGCCACGCCGCTGCGGACGGAGAGCTGGCCGATGGTCAGAGACTCGTGCATCACGTCGCCTTGAGTTGAAGTGGACTTCAACTTGCAGGCTAGCGGCATGACCACGACCACCGCCAGCGCGGGTCCGGCCCCGACCGCCGCGCCACCCCGTGACCCCACCGCCGCGCCACCCCGCCGCCCGGGCGCCCCGCCGCTGCCGGGACCCGTCGCGCCGCTGTACGAGCGGGTGCGCGCGGACCGGGAGTTCGGCGCGAACGTCCGCTCCACCGTCGACGTGCTCTGGGTGCTCTACGACCGGGTCCTCCGGGTCACCCCGGCGACCGTGGACGACCCCGGGCGGGACCGGTTCCTGCTCTCCAAGGGCCACGCCGTGGCCGGCTACTACGCCGTACTCGCCGCGAAGGGGTTCGTTCCCGCCGACTGGCTCGACGACCAGGGCGGGCCCGCCAGCCGGCTCGGCGACCACCCCGACCGGGTGCTGGTGCCCGGGGTGGAGATCGGCTCCGGCTCGCTGGGCCACGGGCTCGGGCTCGGCGTGGGCACCGCGCTCGGGCTGCGCGCCCAGGGCCTGCTGACGCCCCGGGTGCACGTGCTGCTCGGCGACGCGGAGTTGGACGAGGGCTCCAACCACGAGGCGATCGCGTACGCGGGGGCGACCGGGCTGGGCAGCCTGACCGCGATCGTGGTCGACAACGGCTCCGCCACGCACGGCTGGGCGGGCGGCGCCGCGGCCCGGTTCACCGTCAACGGCTGGACCGCCACCACCGTCGACGGGCACGACCACGACGCCCTGCACACCGCCCTGACCGGGCACGACAACCACCGGCCGCACGTCGTCGTCGCGGTCGTCGACCAGGGGGAGTGACAGTGCGGGACCGCTTCATCGAGACCACCACCGCGCTGCTGGCGGAGGATCCGCGTACGGCCCTGGTGCTGGCCGACATCTCCGCCGCCGCGTTCGAGCCGGCCGCGTACCGGCACCCGGACCGGGTGCTCAACGTCGGGATCCGGGAACAACTGCTGGTGGGCGTGGCCGGCGGGCTCGCCCTGACCGGGCTGCGGCCGATCGCGCACAGCTACGCCCCGTTCCTCGTCGAGCGGGCGTACGAGCAGCTCAAGCTCGACCTGGACCACCAGGGCGTGGGGGCGGTGCTGGTCAGCATCGGCGCGTCGTACGACCGGGCGGCCGCCGGCCGGACCCACCTGTCGCCGGCCGACGTCTCGCTGATCGACACCCTGCACGGCTGGACCGTGCACGTTCCCGGTCACCCCGACGAGGTGCCGGCGCTGCTGCGGGACGCGGTGGCCGCCGACGGCTCGGCGTACCTGCGACTGTCGACGCTGCACAACGCCCGTCCGTACGGCGGCGACGGCGCGCTGCGGGTGATCCGGGACGCGGGGCCGGGCGCACCGCTGCTGGTCGCGGTGGGGCCGGTGCTGGACGCGGCGGTGGCGGCGGTGGCCGACCTGGGCGTGACGGTGGCCTACACCCACCGGCCGCGGCCGTTCGACACGGCGGGGCTGCGGGCGCTGGCCGGCGACGCGGTGATCCTGGTGGAGCCCTACCTGGCCGGTACGTCGGCCCGGGTGGTGTCGGCGGCCCTGGCCGACCGGCCGCACCGGCTGCTGGCGCTCGGCGTGGGACGGGAGGAGCTGCGCCGCTACGGCTCGGCCGAGGACCACACCCGCTGGCACGGGCTGGACGCCACCGGGCTGCGCCGTTCGGTCGCCAACTTCCTGGACGCGGCGCCGGTACCGGCCGGCCGCTGAGTCACGCCGCCCGCTGAGTCACGCCGGCCGCGGCGGCGTGGAGGCCGGCGGCGGCGGGGGGCGGCGCGGGAGGGCGGGAGGGGTCAGCGGGTCGGGGCGCCGAGGGGGCGGCGGCGGGTGCGCTCGCGGCCCAGGATCCAGATCGCCTCGACGCCGTCCTTCCAGGTGATCTTCTTGCCCTCTTCGCGGCCCCGCGCGCGGTAGCTGATCGGGACCTCGTAGGGGCGGATGCGCTGGCGCAGCAGCTTGCCGGTGACCTCGGCCTCCATGCCGAATCCACGCGAGCGGATGTCGAGCGAGCGGTAGAGCGCGACCGGCATCAGCTTGAAGCAGGTCTCCAGGTCGCCGATGTAGGAGTTGAACAGGACGTTCGCCGCCATCGTGACGCCCTTGTTGCCCATCACGTACCAGAAGCTGTAGGCGCTGTGGCTGCCGAAGGTGCGGTTGCCGTAGACCACCGTGGCCCGCCCGTCGAGCACCGGGTCGAGCAGCTTCGGGATGTCCAGCGGGTCGTATTCCAGGTCGGCGTCGAGAATGACCATGTAGTCGCCCTCGGCGTTGTCGACAGCCGTCTTGATGGCGGCGCCCTTGCCGGCGTTACGCTGGTGGGTGATGACCCGCAGGCGCGCGTCGTCGGCCCGACCGAGGATCTCACCGGTGCCGTCCCGGCTGCCGTCGTCGACCACGACCAGCTCGATCTCACACGGGTAGTCGACCGCCAATGCCTGCTTGAGGGCATCCGCGATGCGTTCTTCCTCGTTGTAGACCGGCATGAGGATCGAGAGCTTCACGGGAATCTCCACGGTGGCGACGATATGTCGGCCCTAGCCTAGCCTGGCGGTTGACGACGCGGTGCTCAGCACTGCGGGCATTGGGCGCGGCGACCTCAGGTTCATGGTGTTTACTGCCGCCATGTCGGCAGTCGGCTACCCGCTCGCTCTGGCGCCGGTCGCCGCGATCGGACTGCTCGCCGTCGCGCTCCGTCCGGTCGCGGCCGGGACCGTGGCGGGGCGGCGCCTCGCGCTGGTCCGGGCGGCTCTGGTGACCGGGGCGTTCGCGGTGCTCACGGTGGAACTGCTGGGCGCGCTGCGGCTGCTCACCCTGCCGGCGTTCGCCGTGGCCTGGCTGACGTTCCTCGCCGGCGCGCTCGCCGCCGTCGGCTGGCGACGCCGCCGGGACGAAGCGCGCGGCACGGCCGTGGTCGCCGCCGCGCACCGCGCGATCGAGGTCGTCGCCGCGCCCGAACCCGCGCTGGTCGGCGCGACGGCCGGCCCGGCCGTCGGCGCCCCGCCCCCTCCGCCGCCGCCGGCCGCCGCACGCCGCGTCGCACCCCGCCCCGCCGGCTGGTGGACCCGGCTGGCTGACGCCTGGCGTACGGCGGGTCGGGGCGAGCGGCTGCTCGCCGGCACGGTCGGCGGGCTGCTGCTGGTCGAGTTGCTGATCGCCCTGCTGGCCGAGCCGAACAACTTCGACTCGCAGACCTACCACCTGCCGAAGGTCGAGCACTGGGTGGCGCAGGGCGGCCTGGACTTCTGGCCCACCGCCATCCACCGGCAGGTGACCATCCCGCCCGGGGCCGAGTACCTGCTGCTGCACCTGCGCCTGTTCACCGGCGGGGACGCGCTGCACCACCTGGTGCAGTGGGCGGCCGGTGTCGGCGTACTGCTGGCGGCCACCCGGATCACCGCGCAGCTCGGCGGGGGACGGCGGGCCCAACTGCTGACCGCGTTCGTGCTCGCCACCACCCCGATGGTGGCGCTCCAGGCGACCAGCACCCAGACGGACCTGGTCTGCGCCGCCTGGGTGGCCTGCGCGGCCACGGTGGCGCTGGACGGGCTGCGCCGGCGCGCCGGGGCCGGGGCGGTGCTGGCGCTGGGGGCGGCCACCGGGCTGACCGCGCTGACCAAGACCAGCGGCCTGGTCGCGGTCGGGCCGCTGCTGCTGCTCTGGGGGCTGGCCCAGCTCCGGCTGGCCCGGACCGGTGGCGCGCCGGACCGCGCCGGGCGGCCCGACCGGGGCACCGACGCGTCCCGGACCGGTCGCGTCCGGTCGCGGCGGCAGGTGCGTCGGACGGTCGCCGGGTCGGCGCTGATCCTGCTGGTGGCGGTGGTGGTGGTCGGGCCGTTCCTGGCCCGGGTGACCGCCGAGTTCGGGCATCCGCTCGGGCCGCCCCGGCTGCGCGAGTCCATTCCGATGGAGCGGCACGACCCGCCGTCGCTGCTGGTCAACGCGCTGCGGATCGCGCACACCGCGTTCGACACGCCGCTCGCGCCGCTGCGCCGGGCGGGTGCCGAGGCGATCGTCGGCGCCGCCAGGATCATCGGGGTGGACCCGCAGGACCGGGCCACCACCTTCGGGCGGGAACGGTTCCCGGTGCCGTCGTGGTACCCGGACGAGGACCGGGTGGCCTTCCCGCCGGCCGGGGCGCTGGCGGCGATCGGGGCGGCGTACGCGCTGGCCCGGCCCGGTCGGGTCGCCCCGGCGCAGGCGGGTCCGCTGCGCGCGTACGCGGTGGTCGTGGTGGCGGCCGTGCTGCTGCACACCGCCATGATCAAGTGGCAGCCGTGGGGCAACCGCCTGCTGCTCTACGCGCTGGCGCTGGCCGTACCGCTGGCGGGGCTCTGGCTGGACGCGCTGTTCCGGCGCCGGGCCGGCGGCGCGGGTGGCCGGCGGGCGGTGGCGGCCGGGCTCGCGGTGAGCGTGCTGGCCGGGTGCGCGCTGGCCGGGGTGCTGGCGGTGTCGTACGGCTTCCCGCGCCGGCTGGTCGGGGCGGGCTCGGTCTTCACCACCTCCGAATGGGACACCCGGTTCCTGCGGCGTCCCCAGTGGGCGGAGGAGTTCCGCTGGGCCGCCGGGGCGGTACGCGCGACGGACGCCCGCCGGATCGGCCTGGTGCAGCAGAACGACAACTGGGAGTACCCCTGGTGGCTGCTGCTGCGCGACAGCGACGGGCGCCCGCCGGAGCTGGTGGCGCTCCAGTCGGTGCTGCCGGGGCGCCCGCCGGCCGACCCGGCCTCGGTGGACGCCATCGTCTGCACGGGCAGCCGGCCGGCGTGCACGGCGCTGGTGCCGGCGGGCTGGCACGTGCAGTTCCGGGGCTACGTGGGCTACGCCCTCCCGCCGGGGAGCTGACCCGCCGGGAAGCCGGCCGCCGCGCGATTCGACCGGATCGCCCTGTTCTGCACTCTGCGCGCAACGATTACGAGACGCATTCACATACCTCGAAGCCGACGCTACCTTCTGGTAACTCGATCGACGTCCCGCGATCGAGCCCGAAAGGAGTGCGTCGATGCTTGGTTCCTCCACCAGGCGCGAACGCGCGACCCGACGACGGGCCCTCACCGTCGTCGCCGCCGCCGCTCTCGTCCTGCCGATGCTCGCCGGAACGGCCTCCCCCGCCACCGCGGCCGACCGTCCGGCCGTCCAGCCGCTCCCCGCCAACCTGGAGACGATCCGCGCCGCCGAGGCCACCGCGCTCTACGGCACGCCCGCCGTCCGCCCCATCGAGCAGCGCCGCACCGCGCTGATCACCATGGGCGACAGCCAGATCTCCGGTGAGGGAGTCGGCAACTACGTCCCCGGCACCCACCAGCCCGGCAACTGGTGCGACCGCTCGTACGACCAGGCGGTGTTCCGCACCGGGATCACCGCCAACGAGAAGTACAACATCGCCTGCTCCGGGGCGACCCCGTGGAACCTCATCCGGGGCGGGCCGACCCAGCACAACGAGCTGAACCAGGGCGACCACCTCGCCATCAAGGCGCGTAACACGCACATCAAGCTGATCTGGGTGGTGGTCGGCGCCAACGGCGAGGGCACGATCCAGTTCGGTCCGGTCGCCACCGACTGCGCCGTCAGCCGGGTCCTCCTCCAGGGCGCGTGCTACCCCACCTACACCGACCAGTGGACCGTCCGCACCGACGGCAGCCGGCGGGCGGTCCAGGACGCGCTCACCGACATCCGGCGGACCATGACCGGGGCCGGCTACCTGCAGACCGACTACGAGCTGGTGCTCATGTCGTACCCGAGCCCCTTCGGCCCCGACGTGGAGGACAACCCGAACTTCCCCGGCTGGTACGCCGGCGGTTGCTTGACCTACCTGGCCGACTCCGCGTTCGGGCGGAACAAGGCGGTGCCGCTGTTCGAGAAGTCGCTGCGCGCGGCGGCGGCCAACACCGGCACCCGCTACCTGGACGCCAGCCGGCTCTTCCACGGCCACGAGGTGTGCACCGACAGCACCTCGGTACGCGGGCTGCACATCGAGATCGGCGTCTGGGACGAGAACGCGGCACGGCAGTCGTTCCACCCGAACTACCGGGGACACGGCATGTTCGCCCAGTGCGTCACCCAGTTCTTCAACTCCGGGCAGCAGCGCGCCACCTGTGTCGACCCGGCCAGCACCGGCAACGGCGTGCTCTTCAACGGGCTGTTCGAGTTCAAGCAGCTCCGCAACGCCGCCACCGACACCTGCGTCGACGGCAAGGGCTACGACTCGCGCAACGGCACCCCCCAGCAGTCGTACGGCTGTCACGGCGGGCGCAACCAGGGCTTCTGGTACGACCCGACCCGCCAGTCGCTGCACTCGGAGCTCTCCCACGACCGCTGCCTGGACGTCTCGGGCGGGTCGCTGAGCGCCGGCACGGCGGTGAACATCCACGACTGCCACGGCGGCACCAACCAGAAGTTCGTGCTGGCCGGCAACCAGATCAAGGCGGCCGGCAACGCCAACCTCTGCCTGGCGTTCGACAACCCGCTGCTGGGCACCCCCCGGCTGCGCCTGACCGCCTGCTCCACCAGCAGCCGCCAGCAGTGGTCCTTCGAGTCCCGCAACTTCGCCAACCCGGTCGGCTACGGGCACGACGACTTCATCGGCTCCCGCGTCTACTGAGTCCGACCGCGTGAGCGGTGCCGCCCTCCCGGGTGGCACCGCCCGCGCCGGCCGGCGTGGGGTGGCCCGCCGTCACCGACGGGCCAATGCACACCTACTTCTGCCGGGCCGGCACGACGACCAGGCGGGCGACCCCGCCGTCACCCTCCTTGGCACCGGCCACGCCAACCGTCGTGCCGACCTTCACGTCGGCGGAGCGGATCGTCGTGCGACGCTCCACGACGCGCAGCTTGTCGCCGAAGGTCCAGGTCATGGTGAAGCCGTCGGCGGACTTCACGGTCATCGAGTCGCCGTCGACGGCGGTCACCTCGCCCCGCTGCACGGCGACGGTCCGCGTACCGCCGTCCTTCGTCCGCACCACGGCCTCGCCGTGCAGGGCGTCCCGCCGCAGCAGCACCCGGGCCTGCCGGCGCTCGCGGCGCTCCTCGGCGCGTTCCCGCCGCTTCTCCCCGGCCGCGCCCGGCGACGCCTGCGGCGAGGCGGGTGCGGCCAGCGGCTCGACGTCCAGGTCACCGGCGTCGAAGCCCAGCGCGGCCAGCGCCTGGCCCTCCGCGCCCAGCGCCGCGGCGACCTCGACGGCGGTCTCCCGGGCCGGCTCACCGGCCGGTCCGGCAGCGCCGCATCCGCCGACGCCGAGCGCGACGGCCGCGAGCAGCGTGGTGGTGGCGATTCCCCAACGTGCCATGGGTCTCCCTCTCGTCCGTGGAACCCCAGCCTCCCGCCCACCGGCGAGCGGAGGGTCAGAGCGATGTTCGGGTCCGGTAAGGATCCGGGGGCAGCCGGACGGTGAACGCGGCGCCGCCCTCCGGCGCGTGCCCGGCCGCGAC
This sequence comes from Micromonospora sp. NPDC048868, assembly GCF_043198195.1. NCBI lineage: Bacteria > Bacillati > Actinomycetota > Actinomycetes > Micromonosporales > Micromonosporaceae > Micromonospora > Micromonospora sp. NPDC048868. The sequence goes on along the minus strand of NZ_JBICUN010000028.1, from coordinate 4,436 downwards.
GTCTCCGCCGAGCCGGCGGACCAGGCCGGCGGCGAGCGCCAGCCCCAACCCGCTGCCGACCTTGCGCACCCCCCGGTAGCGCTGGTGCAGGGCGCCGCGCTCGAAGGCGACCGCCAGGTCGTCGTCGGTGAGGCCCGGTCCGCCGTCGCGGACCTCGACGACGCCGCCCGCCAGCGGGTCCGCGCCGGCCGCCCGGACCGCGAGCACGATCGGCGCCCCCGGCGGTACGACCCGCAGCGCGTTCTCCAGCAGCCCGTCCACCACCTGCCGGATCCGGCCCGGATCGGTGTGGACCGGCACCGGCGCGTCCGGGATCTCCGCGCGGAACGGCACCCCCACCGCCGCGCACCGGTCGGCCCAGGTCCGGCCCGCGTCGGCGGCCAGCCGGGCGAGGTCCACCGGCACCGGTTCGAGCGGGAAGTCGGCGGCCTCCAGCCGGGCCAGCGCCAGCAGGTCGCTGACCAGACGGTCCAGGTGCCGCGCCTCCGCGAGCACGGTACGACCGGCGCCGGCCGCGTCCGCCGGCCCGATCACCCCGTCGGCCAGTGCCTCGGCGTAGCCCCGGATCGCGGTCAACGGCGTGCGCAGCTCGTGCGAGACGGAGAGCAGGAACTCCCGTTGCCGGCCCTCGCTCGTGGCCAGCGCGGCGGCCAGCCCGTTCAGCGCGTACGCCAGGTCGGCCACCTCGTCGGGCGGCTCCACCGGCACGCGTACCGCCCGGTCCCCGGCGCGCAGCCGGGCGGCGGCGTCGGCGGCGCGCCGGATCGGTCGGGCCAGCCGGCGGGCGAGCAGCAGTCCGGCGGCCACCCCGGCGGCGAGCCCGGCCAGCAGCGGCAGCCAGAGGCTGGGCACCACCTGCCGCCACGGCGCGGCGGGCCGGGCCCGGGTCAGCACCACCCCGTTGCCGCCGGGCAGGGCCCGCCCCTCGATCAGCGTGCGCCGCCCGTCGATCACGCGGCGGGTCGACACGTTGCGCCCCTCGGCGACGCGCCGCACCACCCGTGGCGGCAGGCCGGGGCGCTCGGCCGCCCCGCCCCGGACGAGGTACGCGTCGACGCCCTGGGCGTTCAGCTGCCGGACGATGCGCTCCTCGTCGGTGGTCCGCCCGGTCTCCAGCCTGGGGCGCAGCACCTCGGCCGCGAGCCGGGCCTGGGCGGCCAACGCCTCCCGGTCGTGCCGCTCCACGCCGCGTACCGCCAGGGGCACCGCGACGATCGCGGTGACCAGCACCGAGACCAGGGCGACCGCGCAGGTGACCAGCACCGCGCGGGAGGTCAGCGTCCGGCCGGGACGGTGCCGAGGCGGCGGCGCGACGGTCGGCTCAGCCATCGGCGGAGTACCCGACGCCCCGGTGGGTGCGGATCACGCCGGCCGCGCCCAGCTTCGCCCGGACCTGTGCGACGTGCACGTCGACCGTCCGGGTGCCGGCGTGCGCCGCGTACCCCCAGACCCCGGCGAGCAGCTCCTCCCTGGTGAAGACCCGCCCCGGCCGGGCCATCAGGTGCGCCAGCAGGTCGAACTCGGTGGAGGTGAGCTGGACCGGGGTGCCCGCGACCGTCACCGTCCGGCGGGTCGGGTCGAGGGCCACCGCGCCGACGACCCGGGGCAGGCCCGTGCCCTCGGGCGTCCCGGCGGTGCGCCGCAGCACCGCCCGCACCCGGGCGACCAGTTCGCGGGGGCTGAACGGCTTGGTGACGTAGTCGTCCGCCCCCAGCTCCAGGCCGACGACGCGGTCCACCTCGTCGTCGCGGGCGGTGAGGAAGATGACCGGCGTCCAGTCGCCGGCCTCGCGCAGGCGGCGGCAGACCTCGGTGCCGGTCATGGCGGGCAGCGCGATGTCGAGGACGCAGGCCACCGGGCGCAGGCGGCGGGCGGCGGCCAGCCCGGCCGCCCCGTCCCGTTCCAGGTGTACGCCGAAGCCGTCCCGGGTCAGGTAGAGCCGGACCAGGTCGGCGATGGCCGGCTCGTCCTCCACCACGAGGACGAGCCCGCGAGGCGCGGCGTCGACGGTCACCGGCCCATGATTGCCGACCCGGTGCCGCCGCGCGGGTCAGCGGATGTTCGGATTCGGTAAGAAGACGGTCAGCGCACCACGGCGGGCCGGAAGGCGACGGGCCGCGCGACCGGCGCCGCCTCGCCGATGGTGGCGACGAGCCGCTCCCGGGGCGTCCGCAGCCGGGTCCGGAAGGCGTGGTTGAGCAGCGCGTCGAGCTGCCACACCTGCTTCGGGTGGCGGGTGCGGATGAGGAACCGCTCGCGGATCCCGTCGATCGCGGTGGCGGCCAGCTCGACCGAGTGCAGGCGCGGGTCGGGGCTCCAGGTGACGTTGCTGAGCTCGCGCAGTTCCGTGTTGAGGTGCAGGCGCAGCCGGTGCAGCACGCGGGTCTGCTGGGTGACCACCAGCCGTCGGTGGGTAAGCAGGAGCAGGTACTCGCCGGCCATCGGGCGGTCCGGCCGGGCGCACCGGGTGACGAGGATGGTGGCGTCGCCGGAGCCGACGCAGCGCCGGAAGACCGGCATGTGCCGGCTGGCGGTCTGCACCGCCAGCCCGGCCTCGGAGGCGGCCGGGAGGAACGTTCGGGAGAAGACGTCCATGCCCTGCCCAACGAGGCGCGACCTGGGGTGACGTGGGTCACGCGGGAATTTTGGAACTTCCACGCGCCGGAGCCGGAGGCGGACCTGCTCGCGGTGTCGCTGCGCCCCGGCGACGTCTGGCTGCTCTGCACCGACGGCGTCAGCGACCAGGTCGACCATCACCTGATGCCGGAACTCCTCGCGGCACCGCGACCGCAGGAGGCGGTGCGGGACCTGCTCCATGGCACCCTGGACGCCGGCGGCGACGACAACGCCACCGCCGTGATCGTCCGGGTCTCCCCGCTGAAGGGGCCCACCCGCCGCAGACGCCGCTGGCCGGCACCCCGAGGTGGGGTGCCGGCCATCGGCGATTCGGCTACTGCTGTCAGCTGTTCCAGTGCTCGGCGACCAGGTCGGCGGCCTGCTGCTCCCACTGGGCGTAGTGGTCGGGGTACGCCGACACCTGCACCGTCTGCGCGGCCTTCGTCAGCGGCATGTCCTGCCACCCGTCGACCTGCTTCAGACCCTTCAGAAACGCCATCGTCGAGTACTCGGGGTCGGTGATCTGCTCGACCGTGCCCCACCCGGAGGAGGGGCGCTGCTGGAACAGGCCCTGCGAGTCGTGGTCGTTGCGGTCACCCAGATGACCCAGGTTCTCCAGCTTCGACTCCTGCAGTGCGGTGGCGATCGACACGACGGCGGCGCGCTCGTCCATGCCGGCCTTCTTCGTCGCCGCGATGATCGCCTTCACGTTCGCCACCTGCTCGTCGGACAGGTCGACGTGCGACTGCGTGCCCTGCACACCGTGCGGGATCAGCTTGGCCTTGTCGACCGACGGCTTGTCGGCCTGCACGGCCACCGCCACCGGCGTGGACTCCACCGACGGGGCCGCGTGCGCGGTCGCGGGACCGGCAAACACGCCACCGGCGAACGCGAGACCAGCAATACCGAGAACGCTCTTACGGATGATCGTGTTCATCAGAAACGCTCCATTCGGGGGTTGGCACCCACACGCCGAAGGGGGATCGGCTTCACGCGGGTGCAAGCACCGTCGGCGCTCATGCGAACTCAAGGGGGATCTCCAGCGGAACTGGAGAGGATCTCCGGCGTCGAACCACCGGAGGAAAGACCAGAGGGAAGATCAGATCGGCCGTGCCGGCCGGATGCCCGACCCGTGCGGGCCGAAGATCGGGGCCGGGGCTGTCGTGGCGGGGGGGGTGCCCTCGCGTGCGGGGCGGGGAGGGTGGCCCTCGCGTCGGCCTGACCATGTGTAACGACCGGCGGCCCGCCATCATTCCAGCCCCCGGGCCCGCCATCCCATCAGGGCGACATGACCTCGGCGGCGTGGCCTTACTCGGCCGTACGCAGGGTGTAACGACCCCGCCCCCGCCACGATTCCGCCCCCACGATGCCCCCGGTCACACCCACAAACCGCTCACCCGACACGTCACGCAACCCGCTGACGATCTACCGGCTCAACCCCACCGGACAGCCACCACGAAACCGGACACCGGGTCGCACTCGGGCCGCACGGCTCAGCGGTTCCTAGCTCACCCGCTCACCCGGCTCATCCAAGCTGGCCCAGCTAGCCGGATGAGGCGAGTGGACCCGGGTGAGCCGAATAAGCCTGATCGTTGAGTCACTTGGGTCACTTGAGTCACCGAGGCCGCCTCGGACACCGGTTGACCGAAGGCGCCGGTGCAGATCTTGGTAGGAAATGGCCCCTGGAGGGGCCGTTTCCTACCAAGATCTCCGACAGGAGCCGGACGGACGCGAGAGTACGCACCGACGGGGTGTGGCCCGCCGTGCCCGGCGCAGGGATCAAGCCTGACCGCCCGGAGCCGGGCACGGTGGGCCACACC
>NZ_JBICUN010000027.1:0-75935 GCF_043198195.1 Micromonospora sp. NPDC048868 | reverse complement strand
ATCGACCTCTACCGCTTCCGCAGACTCGTCCGCGAAGGCCGCCACGCCACCACCACCAACAACCCCACCCGCGCCGCCCAACTCCTCACCGAAGCACTCACCCTCTGGCGCGGACGCGCCCTCGCCGACCTCGTCGAAACCGGCACCTGCTGGTCAGAACTCGCCGCCATCGAAGACGAACGACTCTCCGCCCTCGAAGACCGCCTCGACGCCGAACTCGCCTGCGGCCGACACCGCGAAATCACCCCCGAACTCGAAATCCTCACCGCCACCGAACCCATGCGCGAACGCCTCTGCCACCAATTCATGCTCGCCCTCTACCGCAGCGGCCGCCAAGTCGACGCCCTCCGCGTCTACCGACGCACCCGCGAAGCCCTCGTCGACGGCCTCGGCCTCGAACCCGGCCGCAGCCTCCAAGAACTCCAACAACGCATCCTCGAACACGACGCCAAAATCCAAATCCCCGCACTCACCCACTAACCCACCGATCCACTCCGCACCAGCCACGATCGCCTCCACGATTACCCGAGGGTGGACCGTCTGCGGGCAACATCAGGAGCGCGCGGTCCGTGACGCCTGGCGCACCGGAGGCCGACGGCGATTCCTGCTCAGACCACAGCGAGGACGACATGGCGAACAAGTGCCCGGCGCACGGGCATCAGATGGTGATGGACGACGACTACTTCGCTAGCCCGTACGCGGCGTACGAGGTCTACGCGTCACTGCACGAAAAGGGTGCCGTGCACCGCACCTGCCTGCCCGACCACGGCCCCGTGTGGCTGGTGACCGGCCACGCCGAGGTCTACTCCGCGCTCCGCGACAGGCGCCTCGCGCGGCCCCGCGAGTACAGCAACGGCGACTTCACCAGCAAGCGCTTCCCGGAGGGCGAGGCGACCGGGACGATCGTCACCCTCGACCCGCCGGAGCACACGCGGCTCAAGAAGATGATCAACTTCACCTTCCTGCCCCGCAACCTGGAGACCTTCCGCCCCCGGGTGCACCAGCTGGTCAAGGCCCGGCTGGACGCGATCGAGGCGGCCGGCGGCGGCGACCTGGTCGAGGACTACGCGGCCATCCTGCCGATCACGATCGTCTGCGACGTGCTCGGCATCCGCGAGGAGTACCGCAAGGACCTGAAGCACTGGGCGGACCTGGTGTTCAGCGGCGACAACGAGACCAACGCGATGGTCCGCACGAAGATGTCGCACTTCATGAACATGGTCCGCGAGGAGAAGACGAAGGAGCCCGGCGAGGACCTCTTCTCGTACTGGATCCACGCCAAGAACGCCGACGGCGAGCCCGAACTCAACGTCTACCAGGTGATGGCCCTGGCCCTGCTGACGATGCTGGGCGGGTACGACACCACGGCGGGCATGATCGGCCGGGGCGCGCTGGCGCTGCTCGACAGCCCGGAGACGCTGGAGCGGCTCCGCAAGGACCCGGACCTGTTCGACGTGGCCGTCGAGGAACTGCTGCGCCGCAACGGCTCCGTGCACCACGGCTTCCGCCGCTTCGCCACGGAGGACCTGGAGATCGACGGCACGAAGATCGCCAAGGGCGAGACGGTGCTGCTGCACCTGACCGCGGCGGGCAACGACCCGAAGCGGTTCCCCGATCCGCAGGTGCTCGACATCGACCGCGAGGACAAGGCGCACGTCGCGTTCGGCGGCGGCCCGCACTTCTGCTCGGGTTCGGAGCTGGCCCGGATGGAGACGACCATCGCCCTCCGGGAGCTGTTCATGCGGTTCCCGAACATCAAGCTCGCCGCGCCCCGGGAGTCGCTCAAGGTCCGGCGTACGCCGCTGGTGCCGGCGCTGATCTCCCTCCCGGTCACGGTCTGAGCGCTACGGAAGACGCGGTCCGCCGGTCACCCGCGAGGTGGCCGGCGGACCGCGTCGTTTCGGCCCGGGCCTCCCGGTGAACCGCCCGGGCCCGGCCGCAGCGGAGACGAAGAAAGGCCGCCTACGGCGGCCTGTGCGGGACGTCGGCCCGCCGGGCGTGATTCCACCCGGCGGGCCCCGCCCTCATCGCTTCGGGGCGATCGGCGTCCCGTCCTGTGCGTCGATCACCGAGATGGCCTCCACGGGGCAGAATTCGGCGGCCTCGATCACCTGGCCGGACGGCGCCACCACGTCGGCCAGCGGCCGGGAGACGGGGTCCATCGCGAAGTGGTCCGGCGCGCTGCCCACGCAGAAACCCGAGCTGATGCAGCGCTTCGATTCCACCACCAACCGCCACCCGGCCTGGTCGCCGGCCTCGTTCACGCTCACCACTGCCCCTCTCGTCGTGCGTCCACTGTGTTGGGCTGCCGGGCCGCGCCTGACGGCCCGCCCGGTCGCGGCGCGAGCCGGCCCACGTCAGCTCACCACCGAGTACTTCTGCCAACCCGTCGCGAGCACCTCCGGTGCGGACAGCGTCGCGAACGGCCGGTCCGGGTCGAACGTGCCGTGGTGCAGGTGGACGACGAGGGTGCCGTCGGGGCGCAGACCCAGCACGTCCGGGCGGCCGTCGAGGTCGATGTCGGTCACGGTGATGATCTCGTACTCCTGCCAGCCGTGGGCGAGCGTGAACCACCGGCCCTCGCCGCGCCACCACGGGCCCTCGCCGGACGCGTTGTGCGCGAACTCGTACAGGTCGAGGTCGCCGTTCGCCCGCCGGACCAGCAGGTCGGCCCGGCCGGTGCCGGTGAAGTCGGCCATCGCCAGCGGGAAGTCCTCGACGTCGACCGTCACCAGGCGGTGCGCGGTGCGGTCGTACGTCTCGTTCTGCGTGACCTGGCGCTTGTTGAAGAACGCGTCGACGTGGCCCGCGTCCTGCTCGCGGCCGAACATGTCGTCACAGCCGTCCAGGTCCAGGTCCGCGATGCCGAGGGTCTCCCACTTCTTGTCGTCGCGCGCGCCGGAGATCCGGATCGGCTCGCCGAGGGTGTCGAGACCGTTCAGCCCACCCCTGTTCGGATAGAGGAAGATCCCGTGGGTCTCGTTCATGTGCGTCATGCTGATGCCGATGACGTCGGCGTAGCCGTTGCCGTTGACGTCGATGGGGCGGACCAGCCCGTGGTTCCGGTTCGGATGGAAGCCGGTGCTGATCAGCTCCGGCTCGCCGAAGGTCTCGCTACCCCGGAAGCTGCCGCTGTGCGGGAAGACCAGCAGTTCGCCCGTGACGTCGTCGCGGACCATGATGTCCATCCTCCCGTCCCCGTTGAACGAACGGCAGTGACCGTTCCCGCTCATGCGTGCCACAAATAACCTCCACGTACGCCCCGAAATACGACAGCCCGATCGTTCCGACCGGAGATCGAGAAACGGCGGGAATCAGCGGAACCTGACGTGCGAACGGTTCAGCTCGCCCACCGAGGAGACCCCGAGCAGCTTCATGGTGACCTCGATCTCCCGGCTGAGGATCTCCATGGCCCGTACGACGCCGCGCCGACCGCCGGCCATCAGGCCGTACTGGTAGGCCCGGCCGACCACGGCGGCGCTGGCGCCCAGGGCGATCGCCGCCACGATGTCGGCGCCCGAGGTGATGCCGGTGTCGACGAGCACCTCGACCCGGTCGCCCACCTCGTCCACGACGTCCGGCAGCAGCTCGACGGGCACCGGGGCCCGGTCGAGCTTGCGTCCGCCGTGCGTGGACAGCCACACCCCGTCGACCCCGACGTCCGCGACCCGCCTGGCGTCGGCGACGCTCTGCACGCCCTTGGCGACGAGCTTGCCCGACCAGGCACCGCGCAGCCACTCGACGTCGTCGATGGACAGCCGCGGGTTGAACACCCGCTTGATCATGTCGGACGCGGACCCGCCGGTGGCCTTGAGCACCTGCGGGGACGGGGTGCCGGCCCGCCACTGCCGCATCCACCAGCCCGGGTGCAGGAACGCCTCGGCGATGGTGCCGACGCTCATCGACGGCGGGATGGTCAGGCCGTTGCGGATGTCGCGGCGGCGCGGCACGGAGATCGGCGTGTCCAGCGTCAGCAGGATCGTGTCGAACTTCGCCTCCTCGGCGAGCGCGATCAGTTCCTTGACCATCGCCCGGTCCTCGGCGAAGTACAGCTGGAACCAGTGCCGGCCCTCGGGCGCGGCGGCGGCGACGTCCGCCAGCGAGGTGGTGGCGAGGGTGGAGACCGAGTACGGGATGCCGAACTGCTGCGCCACCGACGCGACGGCCGGCTCGCCCTCGGCGTGCATCACCCGGTTGAAGCCGACCGGCGCCAAGGCGAACGGCAGCTTCTGCCGCTTGCCGAGCACCGTCCGGCTGGTGTCCAGGTTGGACACGTCGCGCAGCACCGACGGCTGGAACTCGATGTTGGCGAACGTCTCCCGGGCGCGGCTGAGGCTGCGCTCGCTGTCCGCCGCCCCGTCGCAGTAGTCGAACACCATCCGGGGCACCGCCCGGCGGGCCACGTCGCGCAGGTCGGCGATGCCCGCCGCGCGCAGCAGCCGGCGTTCCGTCGGGTTCCACGCCACCTTGGGCGGCTTGATCAGCGTGCTCATCCGAGCGGACTTGCTCATGAGGGCTTCCTTCCGAGAGGGGGGTGACGAAGGTCCGCTCCTCGTCGTGGGGGGTGTGCTACGCGACGAGGGCCCGCTGGGCGAGCAGTTCCTCGACCACCTCGGCAGGCGTCGGGTGGTCGTAGACGAGCGCGGCGGTCAACTCCAGCCCGGTGAGGGCCTCGAGCCGGCGCCGCAGTTCCACGGCGGTGAGGGAGGAGAAGCCGATGTCGAGAAACTCCTGGTTCTCGTCGACCGTGGCGGCCGACGGCAGACCCAGCGTGTACGCGGTCTGGGCCCGTACCACGTGGGACAGCACCGCGCGGGTCTCGGCCTCGTCGGCGCCGTCGAGCAGCCGGCGCAACGCGTCGGGGCTGTCGGCGTCGAGCGTGTCCTCGGCGGCCTCGGTGACGTGGCGCATCGCGTCCGGCAGGTCCCGCAGCAGCGGGCTCGGCCGGTACCGGGTGTAGTCGGGTACGAACGAGGGCCAGTCCACGGCGGCGGCGACCCGGCCTGCCGCGCCCGTGCCCACCGCCGCGCCGAACTGCTCGACGGTGACGTCCGGGCCGACCGCGATCGACACCGCCCCGTCGCGCTGCTGGGCGATCGCGTCGAACACGGCCGCCGTCCCGGCGGCGCCGGCGACACCGAACAGCTCGTCGGCCGTGTGCACGAGCACGAGCCGCTCGGCGCTGGCGGCGAGGGCGGTCGCGACCGGGTCGTCGGCGTCGCTGGTGACGACCACCGTGTCGGCGGCCCCCGTGGTGACCGTCGCGCCCGCCGCCTCCAGCAGGGCGGCGATCCGGTCCGCCAGCGGCCCGCCGTGCAGCGCGACCGGGCCCGCCGGCCGCCACGGCTCACCGGTCGGCGCGGGGGCCGCGACGAGCCGGCGGGCGAAGACGCCCGCCGAGCGCAGCGCCACCTGGTCCTCGCCGGCACCCCGGGTGAGCACCCGGCACAGGGCGGTCAGCGTCCGGTCGTCGAGCGTCTCCGGCAGGTCGACCACCCCGCCCCAGGCCCGGGGCGTGGCGAGGGCGGTGGACCGGCCGAAGCCGTACGCCGCCGCCCCGTCCAGGTCGGTGATCCGCTCGGTGGGGGTGACCGCGGCCGCGCCCCGGGTCAGGCACCACACGGGAGCCTCCACGCGGGACTCGTCGAGGGCCCGCAGCAGCCCGGCCGGGGTGGGGCCGGCGGACGTCGTCAGCACCCCCGCCGCCACGTGTTCGGGCACCAGGTCGAGCAGCTCGTCCGCCGTGCCGTCGCGGTACACCCGGACGTCGGCGCCGTGCCGGGCCATCGCCTCGGCGATCTTGTCGGCGTCCGTCGGCACCAGCCACACGCCCCGCAGCGCGGGCACCGGCAGCTCCGTGACCGGGGACCACCGCAGCTGGTAGCCGGGCGCGGGCCCGCGTCGCCACGACGACAGCGCCACCGCCACGTCCTTCAGGGTCGCGGTGTCGTCCAGGCCCAGCAGCGCGCCCAGGTCGTCGCGCTCGACCGCGGCCCAGAAGTCGTCGCCGGGCGCGGCGGCGGCGGGCGGGTCCGGCCACAGGCGGGTGCGTTGGAAGGCGTACGTGGGCAGGGCGACCGGGCGCGCGCCCGCGAAGAAGGCCCGCCAGTCGACGGGTACGCCGCGGTTGTGCAGGCGGGCGAGCGCCTCGGTCGCCACCTGCGGCCCGTCCCGGTCGGCGCGCTGCGCGGGCACGAACTCGCCGTCGGCCACGCACTCCCGGCCGAGCGCGGTGAGCACCGCGTCCGGGCCCAGTTCGAGGAAGGTGCGTACGCCGCGTGCCGCCAGCGCCTCGACCGCCGCGGCGAACCGGACCGTGGCCCGTACCTGACGCACCCAGTACTCGGGGGTCAGCTCGGCGGGCTCACCGGTGACCGTGGAGAGCACCGGGATCGTCGGCGGGTGGTGGGTGACGGACCCGGCCACCGCGCGGAACTCGTCGAGCATGGGCTCCATCAGCGGCGAGTGGAACGCGTGCGACACGGTGAGCCGCTTGGTCTTGCGGCCGCTGGCAGCCAACTTCTCGGCGACCGCCAGGGTGGCGGCCTCATCGCCGGAGAGCACGACCGAGGTGGGGCCGTTGACGGCGGCGATCGCCACGGCGTCGGAGAGCAGCGGGACGACCTCGTCCTCGGTGGCGCGTACGGCCACCATCGCGCCGCCGGTGGGCAGCGCCTGCATCAGCCGGCCGCGGGCGGCCACCAGCCGGGCGGCGTCCGGCAGGGTGAGGACCCCCGCCACGTGCGCCGCCGCCAACTCACCGATCGAGTGCCCCGCCACGAAGTCCGGCCGCACCCCCCACGACTCGAACAACCGGAACAGCGCCACCTCCACCGCGAACAACGCCGGCTGCGCCCACCCCGTCTGATGCACCTCCTCGGAGCCCAGCACCTCCCGCAACGGCCGCTCCAGATGCCCGTCCAACTCCGCACACACCTCGTTGAACGCCGCCGCGAACACCGGGAAGCCCATCAGCTCCCCCGCCATCGCGACCCGCTGCGACCCCTGCCCGGTGAAGAGCACGGCGGTCGCCCCGGCGGTGTCGGCGACCCCGCCGACCAGCCCGGCGGCGTTCTCGCCACGGGCCAGCGCGGCCAGTCCGGCGCGCAGCTCGGCCAGGTCCCGGCCGAGCACGACCGCCCGGTGCCGCAGGGCGGTACGGGTGGTGGCCAGCGAGAAACCGGCGTCCACGGCGGACGCCGCGTCGGTGAGGTGGGCGGCGAGGCGGGCCGCCTGGTCACGCAGCGCGGCCTGGTCCCGGCCGGACACCACCAGGGGCACCACCGGCACGTCGGCCGTCGAGTCCACCACCACGGGCTCGGGCGCCTGCTCGATGATCGCGTGCGCATTGGTGCCGGAGATGCCGAACGAGGAGACGCCGGCGCGGCGCGGGCGTCCCGTCTCCGGCCAGGGCACCGCCGCGGTCAGCAGCTGGACGGCCCCGTCCGCCCAGTCCACGTGCGGCGAAGGCGCGTCGACGTGCAGCGTCGGCGGCAGCAGGCCGTGCCGGATCGCCTCCACCATCTTGATCACCCCGGCGACGCCGGCGGCGGCCTGGGTGTGCCCGATGTTCGACTTGATCGAGCCGACCCAGAGCGGGTGCTCGCCCCGGTCGCGGCCGTACGTCGCGATGAGCGACCGGGCCTCGATCGGGTCGCCCAGGGTGGTGCCGGTGCCGTGCGCCTCGACGGCGTCCACGTCGGCCGGTCGCAGCCCCGCGTCGGCGAGCGCCTGGTTGACCAGGCGCTGCTGGGACGGCCCGTTCGGCGCGGTCATGCCGTTGCTCGCGCCGTCCTGGTTGACGGCGGTGCTGCGCACGACGGCGAGCACCGGGTGGCCGTTGCGGCGCGCGTCGGAGAGCCGTTCGAGCACCAGCACCCCGACGCCCTCGCCCCAGCCGGTGCCGTCGGCGCCGGCCGCGAAGGACTTGCACCGGCCGTCCGGCGCGAGGGCCCGCTGGCGGCTGAAGTCGATGAACGCGTTGGGCGTCGCGAGCACGGTGACGCCACCGGCCAGGGCGAGCGTGCACTCGCCCCGGCGCAGCGACTGGGCGGCCAGGTGCAGGGTGACCAGCGAGGACGAGCACGCCGTGTCGACGGTGACCGCCGGCCCCTCCAGCCCCAGCGCGTACGACACCCGGCCGGAGACCACGCCGCCGGCGACGCCGGTGCCGATGAAGCCGTCGAGCTCGGGAGGCAGGTGCTGAAGGTGCGCGGTGTAGTCGTGGTACATCAGGCCGGCGAACACGCCGGTGCGGCTGCCGCGCAGGGTGGTGGGATCGATGCCGGCGCGCTCGACGGCCTCCCACGAGGTCTCCAGAAACAGCCGCTGCTGCGGGTCCATGGCCAGGGCCTCGCGGCGGGAGATGCCGAAGAACTCGGCGTCGAACCAGGCCGCGTCGTACAGGAAGGCGCCCTCCCCGCAGTAGGTGCGGCCGGGCTTGTCCGGGTCCGGGTCGACGAGGTTGTCGATGTCCCAGCCACGGTCGGTCGGGAAGCCGGCCACCGCGTCGACGCCCCCCGCGACCAGGTCCCACAGCTTCTCCGGGGAGGTGGCGCCGCCGGGGAACCGGCAGCCCATGCCGACGATCGCGATGGGGTCGTCGGTGCCGTCGGTGGCGGCCACGACCACGGCTGCGGCCGACCCACCGGCGAAGAGTTCCGCGTCCAGGTGCTCGGCCAGCGTGGTGGGGTTCGGGTAGTCGAAGACCAGCGTGACGGGCAGCCGCAGGCCGACGACCGCGTTGAGGCGGTTGCGGAACTCGACGGCGGTGAGCGAGTCGAAGCCCAGTTCCTTGAACGCCTTCGTCGCGCCCACCGCCTCGGCGCCGCCGTGCCCGAGCACGACCGCGACCTGCGTACGGACGATGTCGACAAGCTCCTTGCGGCGCTCGGCCGGGCCGCGACCGGCGAGGGCCGCGACCAGGTCGGAGGCCGCCGCGGCGTCGGCGGAGACCTGGCGTCGCGCCGGGGTGCGGACCAGGCCGCGCAGCACCGGGGGCAGCACGCCGCCGGACGCCTGCTCCCGCAGGGCGGCGAGGTCCAGGTGGATCGGCACGAGGGCGGCCTCGGGCGCGCCGAGCGCCTCGTCGAAGAGCGCGAGCCCGTCCTCGGTGGAGAGGGGCCGCACGCCGGAGCGCCGCATCCGGGCGAGGTCGGCGTCGTCGAGCGCGCCGGTGAGGCCGGTGCGCTGAGCCCACATGCCCCACGCCAGCGACACCGCGGGCAGGCCCAGGGCGCGCCGGTACGCGGCGAACGCGTCGACGAAGGCGTTGGCCGCCGCGTAGTTGCCCTGGCCGGGGCCGCCGAGGACGCCCGCCGCGGAGGAGAAGACGACGAAGGCGCTCACGTCGCCGGCCAGCTCGTGCAGGTTGACGAGCGCGTCGACCTTGGGGCGCAGCGCGGTCGCGACCCGCTCCGGCGTGAGCGACGGGATCATCCCGTCGTCCAGGACGCCGGCCGTGTGCACGACCGCCGTGGGCGGGTGCTCCGCGACGAGCGCGGCCAGCGCCTCGCGGTCGGCGGCGTCGCAGGCGGCGACCGTCACGTGCACGCCCTGGGCGGTCAGCTCGTCGTGCAGCGTCCGCAGGTCCTCGGTCATGCCGCGACGGCCGGCGAGCACGAGCCGGCGGACGCCGTGCCGCGCGACGAGGTGCCGGGCGACGAGGCGGCCGAGCGTGCCCGAGGCACCCGTGACGAGGACCGTGCCGGTGATCTCCGACGGCGTGCCCGGCTGCCCGGACGCCTTCGCGATGCGGGGTACGAGGACCTCGGTGCCGCGCAGGGCGAGCTGTGGCTCGCCCGAGCGCAGCGCCGGCACGAGGTTCGGCGCCCACTGCCCGCCCGCCACGTCGACGAGCACGATCCGGCCGGGGTTCTCGGACGCGGCCGAGCGCAGCAGGCCCCACACGGCGGCGAGCGCCGGCCGGGTCGCGTCGGTGCCCCCCTCGGTCAGCACGACCAGGCGGGCGGCGGCGAACCGGTCCTCGGCCAGCCACTCCTGGACGGCGGCGAGGGCGTGCTGCACCGCCCGGTAGGTGGCCCCGACCAGGTCGTCGCCGTCGGCGGTGACCGGGAGGACCACGAAGTCGGGGACCTCGGCGATCGCGGCGAGGCTGTCGTACGCGGTGGCGCCGGGCAGCTCGCCGCCCACGACCGCGACCGTGGCCGCGCCGTCGGCCACCGGGACGGGCACCCAGTCGAGCACGTGCATCGCCTGGTGGCGCGGGTTGGTCAGGTCGGCGAGCGCGTTCGCGGGCAGGCGGCGCACAGCCAGCGCGTCGATCGTGGCGACCGGCGCGCCGGCGTGGTCGGCGACGGTCACCGCGACGGCGTTCGGGCCCGCCGACCGGAGGGTGACCCGGAGCCGGGCGGCGCCGGTGGCGTGCAGGGTCACCCCGTGCCAGGCGAACGGCAGCCAGGGCCCGCCCTCACCGTCGTCGGCGGTGAACACGCCCAGGCCGAGCGGGTGCAGCGCCGCGTCGAGCACCGCGGGGTGCAGGCCGAAGCCCGCGACCTTCGCCGCCTCGGGGGCGGTGACCTCGGCGAACAGCTCGTCGCCCCGCCGCCACACCGACCCCAGGCCGCCGAAGGCGGGGCCGTACGTCACGTCGAGCGCCGCGAACCGGTCGTACAGCTCGGCGGTGTCCAGGGCCTCGGCGCCCTCGGGCGGCCAGACGCCCGCCGGGGCCGCCGCGCGGTCGTCGGCGCCGGACGCTCCGGTGCCCAGCGTGCCGGTGGCGTGCCGGGTCCACGGGCCGTCGCCGTCGGGCCGCGAGTGGACGGTCAGCCGCCGGGCGCCGTCCGGGCCGGGCTCGCCGACGCGGAGCTGGACCTGCACCGCGCCCCGCTCCGGCACCACCAGGGGCGCTTCGAGCGTCAGCTCCTCGACCTCGGTGGCGCCCACCTCGTCGCCGGCGCGGACCGCCAGCTCGACGAAGGCCGTGCCGGGCAGGAAGATCCGGCCCGCCACCCGGTGGTCGGCGAGCCACGGGTGCGCCGAGGTCGACAGCCGGCCGGTGAGCAGCACCCCGTCCGCGCCGGCCAGCGACACGGTCGCGCCGAGCAGCGGGTGGCCGGTGGAGCCGAGGCCGAGGCCGGTGGCGTCGACCGGGCCGCCCGCCCCGCTGGGCCAGTAGGTGCGGCGCTGGAAGGCGTACGTGGGTAGGGCGACCGGTCGGGCCGGGGCGGTGACCAGCGTGGCCCAGTCCGGCTGCACGCCCCGGGTGTGCGCCTGCCCCAGCGACAGCAGGAACCGGCGCAGGCCGCCCTCGTCGCGGCGCAGCGTGCCGACGACCGAGCCGCCGCCCGCCTCGTCGAGCAGGTCCTGCACGGCGGGTACGAGCACCGGGTGCGAGCTGACCTCGACGAAGGAGTCGATGCCGTCGGCGATGACGCCGCGTACGGTCTGCTCGAACTCGACGGTCTGCCGCAGGTTGCGGTACCAGTACTCGGCGACCAGCTCGGCGGTGTCGAGCAGCTCACCGGTGACGGTCGAGTAGAGCGGCACGTCGCCGGTGCGGGGCCGCACGGGGGCGAGGACCCGGAGCAGCTCGTCGCGCATCGACTCGACGTGCGCGGAGTGCGAGGCGTAGTCGACGTCGATGCGCCGCGCGCGGACCTCGTCGCGCTCGCACTCGGCGAGCAGCTCGTCGAGCGCCTCGGGCGCGCCGGAGACGACCACGGTGGACGGCCCGTTCACGGCGGCGACCGACAGCCCGGGCCGCAGGCGCCGGGCGACCTTCGCGACCGGCTCCGACACGGACACCATGCCGCCCCGCCCGGCGAGGTCCACGGCGATCAGCTGGCTGCGCCGGGTCACCACCAGGGCGGCGTCGTCCAGGGTGAGCGCCCCGGCCACGCAGGCGGCGGCGATCTCGCCCTGGGAGTGCCCGACGACGGCGGCGGGCTCGATCCCGTGGGAGCGCCACAGCGCCGCCAGCGAGACCATCATGGCGAACAGCGCCGGCTGGACGACGTCGACCCGGTCCAGGGAGGCGGCGCCCGGGACGCCGCGCAGCACGTCGAGCAGCGACCAGTCGGTGTGCCGGTCGACGGCGGTGGCGCACTCCGCCATCCGCTCGGCGAAGACGGGTGCGGTGTCCAGCAGCTCGGCGGCCATGCCCAGCCACTGCGAGCCCTGGCCGGGGAAGAGGAACGCGGTGCGCTCGCCGGCGTCGGCGAGCCCGGTGACGAGGTTGCGGGCCGCACCCCCGTCGGCGAGCGCGTCGAGCGCGGCGGACAGCTCGTCCCGGTCCCCGACGAGGACGGCGCGGTGCGGGAGGCGGGCGCGGGTGCTGGCGAGCGCGTACGCGACGTCGTGCGTGCCGAGGTCGTCGGTCAGGCGGTCGCGCAGCCGGACCGCCTGGTCGCGCAGCGCCGCCTCGGTCCGGGCCGACAGCACCCAGGTGGCGGGGCCCTCGGCCGGCGGGGCGCTCTGCGGGGCCTCGGCGGCCGGTGGCTCCTCGATCAGCACGTGGGCGTTGGTGCCCGAGATGCCGAACGACGAGACGCCCGCGCGCCGCGGGTTCTCGCCCCGTGGCCACCGCACCGGCTCGCTGAGCAGTTGGACGGCGCCGTCGGACCAGTCCACGTGGTGCGACGGCTTGTCGACGTGCAGGGTGCGGGGCAGCTCCTCGTGCCGCAGCGCCATGACCATCTTGATCACGCCAGCGACGCCGGCGGCGGCCTGGGTGTGCCCGAAGTTCGACTTCACCGAGCCGAGCCAGAGCGGCCGGTCACGCTCCTGGCCGTAGGTGGCGATGAGCGACTGGGCCTCGATCGGGTCGCCCAGCGTGGTGCCCGTGCCGTGCGCCTCCACCGCGTCCACGTCGGCAGTGGTGAGCCCGGCGTTCGCCAGCGCCGCCCGGATCACCCGCTGCTGCGACGGCCCGTTCGGCGCGGTGAGGCCGTTCGACGCGCCGTCCTGGTTGACGGCCGAGCCGCGTACCACCGCCAGGACGCGGTGCCCGTTGCGGCGCGCGTCCGACAGCTTCTCCAGCACGAGTACGCCGACGCCCTCGCCGAACGCGGTGCCGTCCGCCGCCGAGGCGAACGCCTTGACCCGGGCGTCCGGGGCGAGCCCCTTCTGGCTGGAGAACTCGATGAACGTGCCGGGCGTGGAGATGACGCAGGTGCCGCCGGCCAGCGCGAGGTCGCAGTCTCCGCTGCGCAGCGCGTGCGCGGCCACGTGCACCGCCACCAGCGACGACGAGCAGGCCGTGTCCACGGTGACGGCCGGGCCCTCCAGCCCCAGCACGTACGACACCCGGCCGGACACGACGCTGCCCGCGACCCCGGTCATCGTGTAGCCGATCAGCGCGTCCACGTCCCGCTGCATGGCGTTCAGGTACTCGACGCTGTTCGCGCCGACGAACACGCCGGTCCGGCTGCCCCGCAGCGAGTGCGGGTCGATCCCGGCGTGCTCGAACGCCTCCCACGACGTCTCCAGCATCAGCCGCTGCTGCGGGTCCATGGCGAGCGCCTCGCGCGGGCTGATGCCGAAGAAGCCCGCGTCGAAGTCGGTGGCGTCCGGGATGAAGCCGCCCCGCCGCACGTAGCTGGTGCCGGAGCCGCTGTCCGGGTCGAACAGGTCGTCCAGGTCCCAGCCCCGGTTGGTGGGGAAGTCGGTGATGCCGTCGCCGCCGGACGACACCAGCTCCCACAGGTCGTCGGCGGAGCGCACGCCGCCGGGGAAGCGGCAGCCGATGCCGACGATGGCGATCGGCTCCCGCTCCGTCGCGGTACGCAGCTTCCGCCGCGTCTCGTGCAGGTCGGCCGTCACGCGCCGGAGGTACTCGACAAGCTGCTCTTCGTTCGCCATCAGTAAGCCCTCCTCAGCGCGTCCGGTTCAGGCGGCGCCGAGTTCGTCGTCGATGAACCGCAACAGCTCGTCGGCGGAGGCGGTCTTCAGCACCAGGCCCACGTCCGGTCCGTCGGGTTCGGCGTCCACGTCGGACCTGCCACGCCAATTCGACATCACCGCGTGCAACCGATCGGTAATCCGTGCCTTGACCGCGTCCTCCAGACCCGCCGCACCGGCCTGGGCGAACGAGCGTTCCAGCCGGTCCAGCTCGGCCAACAGCCCCGCGGCCGGGTCCACCTCGGCCGGGGCCAGCCCGGCCAGCAGGTGGTCGGTGAGCGCCGCGGCGGTCGGGTGGTCGAACACCATGGTGGCGGAGAGCTTCAGGCCGGTGGCCGCCTTCAGCCGGTTGCGGAACTCGACAGCGGTGAGCGAGTCGAATCCCAGCTCGGTGAACGGCCGGTCGGGGTCCACGGCGCTCGCGCCGGCGTGCCCGAGCACGGCGGCGGCCTGTGCCTTGACGAACTCCAGCGCGGTGTGCCGCCGCTGCGGGCCGCTCTGGCTCGCCAGGTGGTCGCGCAGGGCGCCGGGCGACTGCGTCGCCTGCTCCACCGACCGTCGGGACGGGCCCCGCACCAGGCCACGCAGCAGCGCGGGCAGCAGGCCCGCCCGGCCCAGCTCGCGCAGCGCCGCCGGGTCCATCGGCATCGGCACCAGTAGCGGCTCGTCGACCAGCTCCGCCGCGTCGTACAGCGCCATGCCCTGCTCCACCGACAGCTCCAGCAGGCCGACGCGGGCCATCCGGGCGCGGTCGTTGGCGTCGAGGTGCGCGGTCATCCCGCTCGCCTCGCTCCACAGGCCCCAGGCCAGCGAACGGGCGGGCAGCCCGGCCGCCCGGCGCCGCGCCACGAGCGCGTCCAGGAAGGTGTTCGCCGCCGCGTAGTTGCCCTGCCCGGGGCCGCCCATCGTGCCGGCCGCCGCGGAGAACACGACGAACTCGGCCAGCTCGGCGTCCAGGGTCAGCTCGTGCAGGTTGACCGCCGCGTCGACCTTGGGCCGCAGCACCGCGTCGACCTGTTCCGGGGTCAGCGCGGCGACCAGGCCGTCGGCGAGGACGCCCGCCGTGTGCACCACGGCGGTCAGCGGGTGCGCGGCGGGCACCCGGGCCAGGGTCTCGGCCAGCGCCGCGCGGTCCGCCGCGTCGCACGCCGCGACGGTGACCTCCGCGCCGTACGAGGTCAGCTCGGCCACCAGCTCGGCGGCCCCGGGGGCGTCCGGGCCACGGCGGCTGGTCAGCAGGAGGTGCCGCACCCCGCGCCGGGTCACCAGGTGCCGGGCCAGCAGACCGCCGAGGGTGCCGGTGCCACCCGTGACGAGCACCGTGCCGTCGGGGTCCCGCCGGGGCGGCGCGGTGAGCACGAGCTTGCCGACGTGCCGGGCCTTGGACATGAACCGGAACGCCTCCGGGGCGCGCCGGATGTCGTACGGCCGCACCGGCAGCGGCGTGAG
The DNA here is from genome assembly GCF_043198195.1 of Micromonospora sp. NPDC048868. Lineage (NCBI taxonomy): Bacteria > Bacillati > Actinomycetota > Actinomycetes > Micromonosporales > Micromonosporaceae > Micromonospora > Micromonospora sp. NPDC048868. The sequence goes on along the minus strand of NZ_JBICUN010000027.1, from coordinate 60,626 downwards.
GTCACCCGTCCCGAACAGGGCGACCACGTCGCGCAGGATCGCGCCGACCCGGTCCGGGTCGATGGCGAGCAGGTCGAACGCCTGGTAGGCGACGCCCGGGTGGTCGGCGGCGACCCGGTCCGGGTCCCGCACGTCGGTCTTGCCCATCTCGACGAACCGGCCGCCCGCGCCGAGCAGGCGCAGCGAGGCGTCGACGAACTCCTTCGCCAGCGAGTCGATCACCACGTCGATGCCGGCCGCGCCGAAGCGCTCCTCGAACTCCAGGGTGCGGGAGTTGCCGATGTGCGTGTCCGGCAGCCCCATCGCACGCAGCGCGTCCCACTTGCCGGTGCTGGCGGTGCCGTACACCTCCGCGCCGAGGTGCCGGGCGAGGCGGACCGCCGCCATGCCGACGCCACCGGCCGCGGCGTGCACCAGCACCCGCTCCCCCGGCTTGACCTGGGCCAGGTCGACAAGCGCGTAGTAGGCGGTGCAGAACGCGATAGGCGTCGACGCCGCCGTGGCGAACGACCAGCCCGACGGCACCGGCACGACCATCCGCGCGTCGGTGACCACCTCGGTGCCGAAGGCGCCGTAGAACAGGCCCATGACGCGGTCGCCGACCGCGACGCCGGTCACGTCCGGCCCGGTCTCGACGACCACGCCCGACCCCTCGCCGCCCATCACGCCGCCGCCGGGGTACATGTCGAGGGCGATCAGCACGTCCCGGAAGTTCAGGCCGGCGGCCCGCATCGCGATGCGCACCTGGCCCGGCCCCAGCGGACGCGGTTCCTCCGCCTCGGGCAGCAGCGCCAGATTGTCCAGCGTGCCGCGTTCGGTGACGTCCAGCCGCCAGCGCTCGGCCGGCGGCGCCGCCAGCGCGGGGCTGCTCGCCGCGCGGGCGAGCCGGGGGGCCAGCAGGACGCCGTCGCGGATGGCGAGCTGCGGCTCGTCGGCCGCGACCGCCGCCGCGAGCAGCCGGTGCGGCTCGCGGTCGTCGACGTCGAGCAGGACGAAGCGGTCCGGGTGCTCGCTCTGGGCCGACCGGAGCAGGCCCCACACCGGCGAGCTGGGCAGGCCGGGGGCCGCCTCCTGCACGCTCACCGCGTCCCGGGTGACGACGACCAACCGGGCGTCGGCGAACCGCTCGTCGGCGAGCCACTCGCGCAGCACCGCGAGGGTGTCGTGGACGACCCGGTGGGCCGCCCCGGCGGGGTCGTCGGCCGCGCCGGCCGCGCAGGGCAGCACGACCAGGGCGGGCGTCGGCGCGCCGTCGGCCACCCGGGCCCGCAGGGTCGCCAGGTCCGGGTACGCGTCGGTGACGAGGCCGGCGTCCTGCGGCAGGGTGCACCCGCCGAGGGCCGCCCAGCGGGCGTCCGGGGCGGTCGCCGGCGCGGCGACCGGGGTCCACTCCAGGCGGAACAGGGCGTCGTGGTGCGTGCTCGGCCGCGCGGGGGCGGTGGCCTCCCGCAGCACCAGCGACTCGACCTCGGCGACCACGGTGTTGCTCTGGTCGGCCACGGTCACCGCGACCGTGTTCCGGCCGCGCGGACGCAGCCGGACGCGCAGCTCCGTCGCGCCGACGGCGTGCACGGAGACGCCGCTCCACTCGAACGGCAGCAGCGCCTCGGTGCCGCTGGTGACGAGCGCGAGCGGGTGCAGCGCGGCGTCGAGCAGCGCCGGGTGCAGGCCGTAACCGGCCGCAGCCCGGGCGGCCTCCGCCGGCAGGGCCACCTCGGCGAAGATCTCCTCGCCCTGCCGCCACACCCGGCGTACGCCCTGGAACGTCGGGCCGTACGTGAGACCGGCCGTGGCCAGGGTGGCGTACAGCTCGTCGGACGGGACCGGCTCGGCCGCCGGCGGCCACGCGGTGTCGAAGCCGCCCGCCGGCTCCCCGGGGGCGAGCAGGCCGACGCCGTTGCGCACCCACGGCGCCGCGTCGGTGGCGACCCCGTCCGGCCGGGAGTGGACGGTCAACTGCCGCTGCCCGTTCTCGTCGGGCGGGCCGACGCGCAGCTGCACCTGGACCCCGCCCTTCTCCGGCAGCACCAGGGGCGCGGTCAGGGTCAGCTCCTCGACCCGGCCGCAGTCGACCTCGTCGCCGGCGCGGACCGCGAGATCCACGAGCGCGGTCCCGGGCACGAACACCTGCCCGCCGACCCGGTGGTCGGCCAGCCACGGGTGCGCGGCCACCGAGATGCGGCCGGTGAAGAGCAGGCCGTCGGTGTCGGCCAGCGCGACCGCCGCGCCGAGCAGCGGGTGCTCGGTGGCGGCGAGCCCCAGTCCGGCCGCGTCGGCGGTGGCCGTGCCGACGGCCGGCCAGTACCGCTCGTGCTGGAACGGGTAGCCGGGCAGCCGGACCCGGCGCGCGCCCTCGACGCCCCACGTGGGGTGCACGCCGTGCACGTGCGCCTCGCCCAGGGAGAGCAGGAAGCGCGCCAGTCCCCCCTCGTCGCGGCGCAGCGAGCCGACCACGGTGGCGGTGGCCTCCGCGTCGTCGATGACGTCCTGCACGCCGATGGTGAGCACGGGGTGCGGGCTGACCTCGACGATCGTGGTGACGCCCGCGTCGAGCAGGGCCCGAACGGCGGGCTCGTACCAGACGGTCTGGCGCAGGTTGCGGTACCAGTACTCGGCGTCCATCGCGACGTCGTCCAGCCAGCGGTCGTCCACTGTCGAGTAGAGCGGCACCTCGGGCCGGCGGGGCTCCAGCCCGGCCAGCACGTCGCGCAGCTCCTCGTGCAGCTCCTCCACGTACGCCGAGTGCGACGCGTAGTCCACGTCGATGCGCTTGGCGCGCACGCCGTCGCGCTGGCACTCGGCCAGCAGCTCGTCGAGGGCGTCCAGCTCGCCTGCCGCCACCGTCGAGCGCGGCCCGTTGACTGTCGCCACGGTCACCCGCCCGGCGAAGCGCTCCAGCCGGTCGCGCACCTCGGCCACCGGCAGCGGCACGGAGACCATGCCGCCCTTGCCGGACAGGCGCAGCAGCGCGCGGCTGCGCAGGGCCACGACCCTGGCCGCGTCGGCCACGGAGAGCGCGCCCGCCACGCAGGCGGCGGCGATCTCGCCCTGGGAGTGCCCCACCACGGCGGCGGGCTCGACCCCGTGGGAGCGCCACAGCTCGGCCAGCGACACCATGACGGCGAACAGGACGGGCTGGACGACGTCCACCCGGTCCAGCTCCTCCCCCTGCCGCAGGACGGCCTCCAGGGACCAGTCGACGTGCGGCGCCAGCGCGGCCTCGCACTCGGCCATCCGGGCGGCGAAGACCGGGGCGGTGTCCAGCAGCTCCACGGCCATGCCGATCCACTGCGAGCCCTGCCCGGGGAAGGAGAACGCCACCTTCCCCGGCGTGCCGGCGGCGACCCCGGTGGCCAGGTTCGGCGCGGGCTCCCCCGCGGCGAGCGCGGCGAGGCCGGCGCGCAGCTCGTCGGCGCCGCCCACCACGACCGCGCGGCGCGGGTGGGTGGCCCGCAGCGACAGTGAGTACGCCAGGTCGCGGGGCGCCACCTCGGCCAGGAGCGGCTCGAGGTCGGCGGCCTGCCGGCGCAGCGCCCCGTCTGAGCGGGCGGAGAGCACGAGCGCGACCGGCCCGTCGTCGGGCGTCCGCTCGGCCTCGGGCGCCTCCGGCGCCTCCTCGATGACGAGGTGGGCGTTGGTGCCGCTGAACCCGAACGACGAGACGCCGCCGCGACGCGGGTGGCCGTTGCGCTCCCACGGCTGCGGTTCGGCGAGCAGCCGTACGCCGCCCGACCAGTCGACGTGCGCCGTCGGCTCGGCCACGTGCAGGGTCCGGGGCAGTTCGCCGTGCCGCAGCGCGAGCACCATCTTGATCACCCCGGCGACGCCGGCGGCGGCCTGGGTGTGCCCGATGTTCGACTTCACCGAGCCCAGCCAGAGCGGCCGGTCTCCGGCGCGGTCCCGGCCGTACGTGGCGAAGAGCGCGTCGACCTCGATGGGGTCGCCCAGCGTGGTGCCCGTGCCGTGCGCCTCCACCACGTCGACGTCGGCGGTGGAGAGCCCGGCGTCGGCCAGCGCCTGCCGGATGACCCGCTGCTGCGAGGGGCCGTTGGGGGCGGTCAGCCCGTTGGACGCGCCGTCCTGGTTGACGGCGGTCCCGCGTACCACGGCGAGGACCTCGTGGCCGGCGGCGAGCGCGTCGGAGAGCCGTTCGAGGACGACCACGCCGATGCCCTCGCCCCAGTTGGTGCCGTCCGCGCCGGCCGCGAACGCCTTGCAGCGCCCGTCCGGGGCGAGCCCGCGCATCCGGCTGAACTCCAGGAACGCGCCCGGCGTCGACATGGCGGTGACGCCGCCCGCGACCGCCATCGCGCACTCGCCCGAGCGCAGCGCCCGCACCGCCAGGTGCATCGCCACCAGCGACGACGAGCAGGCGGTGTCCACGGTCACGGCCGGGCCCTCCAGCCCCAGCACGTACGAGAGGCGACCGGAGAGGATGCTCGCGGCGTTGCCGGTGGCCATGAAGCCTTCCGCGCTCGCCCCGGCCGCCCCGGTGATCCGGGCGTAGTCGACGTTGTTGGCGCCGACGTACACGCCTGTCGCGCTGCCCCGCAGCCCGGTCGGGTCGATGCCGGCGTCCTCGAAGGCCGCCCAGGACGCCTCCAGCACCAGCCGCTGCTGCGGGTCCATGGCCTCCGCCTCGCGGGGGCTGATGCCGAAGAAGGCCGCGTCGAAGCCCGGCAGGTCGGCGAGGAAGCCTCCCTCGCGGACGTAGCTGGTCCCGGAGTGCTCCGGGTCGGGGTGGAACAGGCCGTCGAGGTCCCAGCCGCGGTCGGTGGGGAACGGGCCGATGCCGTCGCGCCCCTCGCGCAGCATCGTCCACAGCTCCTCGGGCGAGCTGACGCCCCCGGGGAAGCGGCAGCTCATGCCGACGATGGCGATCGGCTCGTCGGCGGCGACGGTGCCGACGACCACCTCGGTGCGACCCGTCTCCAGCAGGTGCTCGGCCAGCGCGACCGGGGTCGGGTAGTCGAAGGCGACGGCCGCGGAGAGCCGTACGCCGGTGGCCTCGACCATCCGGTTGCGGAACTCCACGGCGGTGACCGAGTCGAAGCCCAGTTCCTTGAACGCGGAGGCCGGCTCGACCGCCTCCGGCCCCGGGTAGCCGAGCGTGAGCGCGACCTGGGTGCGGACCAGCCCGACGACGTGGTCGAGGCGGTCCGCCTCGGGCAGGTCGGCGAGCCGGCGGGCGAAGTCCGACGAGGTGGAGGTCTCGGCCGACTCCTCGTCGGCGACCGCCTCGGGGATGGTGTCGAACAGCCGGCTCGGCCGCAGCGCGGTGAACGACGGCACGAAGGTGGCCCAGTCCACGTCGGCGAGCACGACGTCCGTGTCCCCGGCCGCCAGGGCCGTACGCATGGCGGCGACGGCCCGCTCCGGCGCCATCGGCGCCAGGCCCCGCTTGCGCAGCGAGGCCGAGATCTCGTCGTCCACCAGCGTGCTCTCGGCCCACGGGCCCCAGGCGAGGGCGGTGGCGACCTGCCCCCGGGCGCGCCGCGCCTCGGCGAGGGCGCACAGGTGCGCGTTGCCGGCGGCGTAGGCGGCCTGACCGCCGCTGCCCCAGACGCCGGCCACGGAGGAGAAGAGCACGAACTCGTCGAGGTCGCGATCCGCGAAGATCGCGTCGAGGTGGGTGGCGCCGGCGACCTTGGCGGAGACGACGTCGGCGTACTCGGCGAGTTCCATGTCGACGATGCCGGTGAGCTGCGCCAGCCCCGCCACGTGCACGACGGCGCGTACGTCGGGGTAGCCGTCGACGACCGCCGCCAGGGCGGCCCGGTCGGCCACGTCGCAGGCGACGACGTCGACCTGCGCGCCCAGTCCGCGCAGCTCGTCGAGCGCCTCGGCGGGAGCGGTGCCGCGCCGGCTCAGCAGCACGACCCGCTCGGCGCCGTGGCGCGCGTACAGGCGGGCGGCCTCGATGCCGAGGGTGCCGGTGCCTCCGGTGATCAGCACGGTGCCGGACGCGCCGCGCCAGGGCGGGGCGCCGGTCACCGGCGCGCGGTGCAGCCGGCGGACGAACACCCCGTCCGGGCGCACCGCGACCTGGTCCTCCCCGATGCCGGCAAGCACGCCGGCCAGCGCGGCGGCGGCGCGCCCGTCCAGCTCGGCGGGCAGGTCGACCAGGCCGCCCCAGGTCTCGGGCAGCTCCAGCGCGGCGACCCGGCCGAGGCCCCACACCTGCGACTGGGCCACGGCGGTCACCGGGTCGGCCGGGGAGGTGGCGACGGCCCCACGGGTGAGGCACCACAGCCTGGCGCCCCGCCCGGCGAGCGCGCGGATCAGGTCGAGGGTGGCGGCGGCGCCCGCCGGGACGCCGGGGTGGCCGGGCAGGAACGCCTCGTCGAGCGCGAGGAGGGAGACCACGCCGGCCGGTGCCGCGTCGAGGTGACCGGCCAGGTCCGCCGGGCCGGTGGTGACGACCGTGGCGCCGTGCGCGGTGAGCGCGTCGGCCACCGCTGCGCCCGCGTCGCCCGGCGCCGCCGGGTCGGCGACCACCAGCAGCCAGGTGCCGGTCAGCGCCGCCGGGGTGCCGCCGGGGCGGCGCTCCCACCGGGCCTCGTAGCGCCAGCGGTCCAGCGCGGAGCGCTCCTGCCGTCCCCGGCGCCACGCGGAGAGCGCGGGCAGCACCGACGCCAGGGGCGCCTGCGGGTCCACGTCGAGCGTGGTGACCACCGTGTCGAGGTCACCGCTGTCCACCGCCGCCCACAGGCCGTCGTCGTCGCCGGCCTGGCCGGAGCCGGCCGGGTCCACGCTGTCCTGCCAGAAACGCTCGTGCTGGAAGGGGTACGTCGGCAGGTCCACCCAGGACCGTCCGGACCGGTGGTAGAACGCCTCCGGGTCCAGCGCGACGCCCCGGGTCTCCAGCCGCGCCAGCGCCTCCACCAGGGCACGCGGCTCGTCGCGGTCCCGGCGCAGCACCGGCGCGGTCAGCACGTCGCCGTCCAGGCAGTCCGCCGCCATGGTGGCGAGCACCGAGTCCGGGCCGAGTTCGAGGAACGTCGTGGCGCCGGTCGCGGCGGCGGCGCGTACCGCGTCCGCGAAGCGCACGGTCGCGCGGACCTGCCCGACCCAGTAGTCGGGCGTCGCCAGCTCGTCGCCCGCGGGCGCGCCGGTGACCGTGGAGACCAGCGGGATGCTCGGCGGCGCGTACGAGACCGTCTCGGCCACCGCCCGGAACTGCGCGAGCATCGGGTCCATCAGCGGCGAGTGGAAGGCGTGCGACACGGTCAGCCGCCGGGTGCGGCGGTCGGCGAACCGCTCGGCCACCGCCGCCACCGCCTCCTCCGTGCCGGAGACGACCACCGAGCCCGGGCCGTTGACGGCGGCGATGTCGGCGTCCGCGCCGAGCAGCGGCGCGACCTCGTCCTCCGTGGCCTGCACGGCGAGCATCGCCCCGCCCGCCGGCAGCGCCTGCATCAGCCGGCCCCGGGCGGCGACCAGGCGGGCCGCGTCGGCGAGCGTGAACACCCCCGCGACGTGCGCGGCGGCCAGCTCGCCGATCGAGTGCCCGGCCAGGACCGAGGGGGTGACGCCCCACGACCGGACGAGCCGGTACAGGGCCACCTCGACGGCGAACAGGGCGGGCTGGGTCCAGCCGGTCAGGTGCAGGTCCTCGGTGTCGAGGACGTCGCGCAGCGGCCCGTCCAGGTGCGGGTCCAGGGCGGCGCACACCTCGTCGAACGCCGCCGCGAACTCCGGGTACGCCGCGTACAGCCCGCGGCCCATGCCCAGCCGCTGCGCGCCCTGCCCGGAGAAGAGCATCGCGACCCCGCCGTCGGCCACCCGGCCGCGGACCAGGTTGGCGGCCTGCTCGTCGCGGGCCAGGGCGCCCAGGCCGGCGGCCAGTTCCCCGGCGGTGCCGCCGAGCACCGCGGCCCGGTGCGCGAAGCGGGACCGGGTGGTGGCCAGGGCGTAGCCCAGCTCAGCCGGCTCCACCTGCGACACCACGGCGGAGAGCCGCCGCGCCTGGTCCCGCAGCGCGTTGGCGTCGCGGGCGGTGAGCAGCAGCGACGTCACCGGCGCGGCGGCCGGCTCGGGCGCGACGACGGTCTCCGGCGCCTGCTCCACGATCACGTGGGCGTTGGTGCCGCTGAACCCGAACGACGAGACCGCGGCCCGGCGCGGCTGCCCGGTCTGCGGCCACTGCGTGGCGGCGGTCAGCAGCCGTACGTTGCCGGCCGTCCAGTCCACCTGGTCCGACGGCTGTTCGGCGTGCAGCGTCGCGGGCAGGACACCGCGCCGGATCGCCTCCACCATCTTGATGACCCCGGCGACCCCGGCTGCGGCCTGGGTGTGGCCGATGTTCGACTTCACCGAGCCGAGCCAGAGCGGGTCCTCCCGGTCCTGGCCGTACGTGGCGAGCAGCGCCTGCGCCTCGATCGGGTCGCCCAGGGTCGTGCCGGTGCCGTGCCCCTCGACCACGTCGACCTGGCGCGTCGACAGGCCCGCGTCGACAAGCGCGGCCTCGATGACCCGCTGCTGCGACGGCCCGTTGGGCGCGGTCAGCCCGTTCGACGCGCCGTCCTGGTTGACCGCGGAGCCCCGCACCACCGCCAGTACGCGGTGACCGTGCTCGAGCGCGTCCGACAGCCGCTCCACCAGCAGCACGCCGGCACCCTCGGCGAACCCGGTGCCGTCGGCGTCCGCCGAGTACGAGCGGCACCGCCCGTCCGGTGACAGGCCCCGCTGGCGGGAGAACTCGACGAACGTCAGCGGCGTCGCCATGACCGAGACGCCGCCGACGAGCGCGAGGGTGCAGTCGCCCCGGCGCAGCGCCTGGATCGCCAGGTGCAGCGCGACGAGCGACGACGAGCAGGCGGTGTCGACGGTGACCGCCGGCCCCTCCAGCCCCAGGGTGTAGGCGACCCGGCCGGAGACCACGCTGCCGGAGCTGTTGCTGCCCGCGTAGTCGTGGTACATCAGGCCGGTGAACACGCCGGTCGGGCTGCCGGCGAGCGAGGCGGGGTCGATGCCGGCGCGCTCCAGCGTCTCCCACGCGACCTCCAGCAGCAGCCGCTGCTGCGGGTCCAGGCCGACCGCCTCGCGGGGGCTGATGCCGAAGAACGTCGGGTCGAAGTCCGCCGCGTCGTACAGGAAACCGCCGCGCGAGGTGTACGAGGTGCCCTCCCGCTGCGACTGGGGGTCGTACAGCGACTCCAGGTCCCAGCCGCGGTCGGTCGGGAACGCGCCGGTGGCGTCGGTCCCGGACTCCACCAGCCGCCACAGGTCCTCGGGACTCGTCACGCCGCCGGGGTAACGGCAGGCCATGCCGACGATCGCGACCGGCTCGTGCGCGGACGCCTCCACCTCGTGCAGGCGCTGCCGGGTCTTCTGCAGGTCGACCGTGACCCGCTTCAGGTAGTCCCGGAGCTTGTCCTCGTTGGCCACTACGGTCGCCCTCCTCGCACTGTCATGAGATCCCCAGCTCGCTGTCGATGAGAGCGAAGACCTCGTCGTCGGTCGCGGATTCGATGTCGTTGCCGGTGGACGCCGGCTCGCCGCCCAGCTTCGAGAGCACGTCGCGCAGCCGCAGCGTCAGCCGGGTGCGGGACTGCTCGTCGACGTCCGACAGGACCGCCTCGAGGCGGTCGAGTTCGGCGAACGCGGCCAGCACCGCGTTGGTGTCGCCCGCCTCGCCGGAGAGTTCGGCCCGCAGGTACGCGGCGAGGGCCTTCGACGTGGGGTGGTCGAACACCAGCGTCGCGGGCAGTCGCAGCCCGGTCGCCGCGTTCACCCGGTTGCGCAGTTCGACCGCGGTGAGCGAGTCGAAGCCGAGCTCGTTGAACGGTCGGTCGGCGGCGACCGCGCCGGGGTCCGGGTAGGCCAGCACCCCCGCCACCTGGGTACGCACCAGGTCGAGCAGGATCGCCTCGGCCTCCTCGGCGTCCCGGCCGGCGAGCCGCTGCCGCAGCGCGTCGGCCGCTCCCGCGTCGGCGCCGGCCGTACGCCTGGCGGGCACCCGGACCAGCCCGCTCAGCACCGGTGGCACCATGCCCGCGACGGCGCGTTCCCGCAGGGCCCGGTGGTCGAGCTTGATGGGCGCCACCATGCCCCCGGTGTGCAGCGCCGCGTCGAAGAGCTCCAGCGCCTCCTCGACTCCGAGCGCACCGACGCCGGAGCGCGACATGCGCCGCAGGTCGGCCTCGGTCAGCTGCTCCGCCATGCCCGCCTGCTCCCAGCGGCCCCAGGCCAGCGACACGGCCGGCAGGCCGTTCGCCCGCCGGTGCTGGGCGAGCGCGTCCAGGTAGGCGTTGCCGGCGGCGTAGTTGCCCTGGCCGGGGCCGCCGAGCACCCCGGAGGCCGAGGAGAACAGCACGAACGCGGTCAGGTCCCCGGTCAACTCGTGCAGGTTCGTCGCGGCGTCGACCTTGGGCCGCAGCACCCGGTCGACACGCTCGGGGGTGAGCGAGGAGATGACGGCGTCGTCGACGACGCCGGCCGTGTGCACCACGCCGCGCACCGGGTGCGCCGCCAGCAGCGCGGCGAGGGCGGCCCGGTCGGCGACGTCGCACGCGGCGACGGTGACCTCGGCCCCCAGGGCGACGAGTTCGTCGCGCAGCTCGGCCGCGCCCTCGGCGGCGGGGCCGCTGCGGCTGACCAGCACCAGCTCGCGTACGCCGTGCCGGGTGACCAGGTGCCGGGCGACGAGCCGGCCGAGCGCGCCGGTGGCGCCGGTGACCAGGACGGTCCCCTCGAACGCGGTCGCGGCGGTCTCGTCGGTGGCGCCGGCCCGCGCCAGGCGGGGCACCAGGACGTCGGCGCCGCGGACGGCGAGCTGCGGCTCGTCGGAGCCGAGCGCGGCCGACAGACCCGTCCCGGCGGCCCGGTCGTCGTCGACGTCGACCAGGACGAACCGGTCGCCGTGTTCGGACTGGGCGGAGCGGACCAGGCCCCAGGCCGCCGCCCCGGCGAGGTCGGTGACGTCGTCCTCGGGCCGGGTGGCCACCGCGCCGCCGGTCAGGACGGCGAGGCGGGCGGTGGCGAACCGCTCGTCGGCGAGCCACTGCTGCGCCAGGGCGAGGACCTGGTGGGTGGCCGCACGGGCCCGCGCGTCCCCCGCGACGCCCCGGTCCGGGGCGCACCGCGCCACCACCACCTCGGGCACCGCGGCGCCGGCGTCGACGGCGGCGGCGAGGGCCGCCAGGTCCGGGTACGCGGTCGCGTCGAGGCCGTCGATCCGCTCCCCGAGCACCGCGAGGGTGCGCGGCCGGGGCGACCCGGTCAGCGGCGTCCAGTCCAGGCGCAGCAGCGACTCGTGCCGGTCGCGGCGCAGCGCCGCCAGCTGTTCGGGCGACACCGGGCGTACCGCCAGCGCCTCGACCGAGGCCACCGGGGCGCCGGTCGCGTCGGCCAGGGTGATGGCCACCGTGCCGTCGCCCGGCACGATCCGGGCCCGCAGCCGGTCGGCGCCCGCCGCGTGCACGGTGAATCCGCGCCACGAGAACGGCAGCACCGGGTCGCCGTCGCCGGTCGACGCCACCGCGTGCAGGACGGCGTCCAGCAGCGCCGGGTGCAGACCGAAGCGGCCGGCGTCGTCGTGGGCCTGCTCGGGCAGGGTGAGCTCCGCGAACACCTCGTCGCCGCGTCGCCACGCCGCGGTCAGGCCCTGGAAGACCGGGCCGTAGCGCAGGCCGCGCGCGAACAGGTCGTCGTACGCCGTGGCGACGTCGACCGGCTCCGCGTCCGGCGGCCAGGCCCGCAGGTCGGCGCCGGCGGCCCCGGCCGGGGTCAGCCGGCCCACCGCGTGGGTGGTCCACCCGTCCCCGTCCTCATTCCGCGAGTGGACGCCCACCTCCCGGCCGCCGTCCGGCGCCGGTTCGCCCACCGTCACGCGCACCTGGACGCCGCCGGAGTCCGGCAGCACCAGCGGCGCCTCCAACGTCAGCTCCTCGACGCGCGGGCAGCCGACCTCGCGGCCGGTGTGGGCCGCCAGCTCGACCAGCGCCGCACCGGGCAGCAGCACCAGGTCCGCCACCGCGTGGTCGGCCAGCCACGGGTGGGTGGTCAACGCGAGGCGGCCGGTGAAGACCGCGCCGCCGTCCGGCAGCTCGACCGCCGCGCCCAGCAGCGGGTGGTTCGCCCGCGTCTGGCCCAGCCCGCTCGCGTCGCCGGTGCCGGCGCCCGCCCGGGGCCAGTACGGCTGGTGCTGGAACGCGGACGTGGGCAGTTCGACGGTCCGCCCCGGCACCACCGAGGACCAGTCGACGGGCGTGCCGCGCACCGCGAGCCGGGCGAGCGCGGTGGCCACGGTCTCGGGCTCGGCGCGGCCCTTGCGGCACGCCGGGATCCACTCGCCGTCGGCCACGTTGCGCCCGAGCGCGGTCAGCACCGCGTCGGGGCCGATCTCCAGGAAGGTGGTGGCCCCGGACGCGGCCAGCGTGGCGACCGCGTCGGCGTACCGGACCGGTTCGCGCACCTGCCGCACCCAGTGCTCGGCGTCCAGCGTGGTGGGCCCGCCCGTGACGGTCGAGACCAGCGCGACGGCCGGCTCCCGGCACTCCACCTGGGCCACCACCGCGCGGTACTCGTCGAGCATGGGGTCCATCAGCGGCGAGTGGAACGCGTGCGACACGGTCAGCCGCCGCGCCCTGCGGCCCTTCCCCGACAGCTTCTCGGCCACGGCGAGGGTGGTGGTCTCGTCGCCGGAGAGCACCACCGACTCCGGCCCGTTCACGGCGGCGATCGCCACGGCGTCGGAGAGCAGCGGGACGACCTCGTCCTCGGTGGCGCGTACGGCCACCATCGCGCCGCCGGTGGGCAGCGCCTGCATCAGCCGGCCGCGGGCGGCGACGACCTTCGCGGCGTCGGCCAGCGACCAGACCCCCGCCACGTGCGCCGCCGCCAACTCACCGATCGAGTGCCCCGCCACGAAGTCCGGCCGCACCCCCCACGACTCGAACAACCGGAACAGCGCCACCTCCACCGCGAACAACGCCGGCTGCGCCCACCCCGTCCGATGCACCTCCTCGGTGTCCAACACCTCCCGCAACGGCCGCTCAAGGTGCCGGTCCAGTTCCCCGCACACCTCGTCGAACGCCGCCGCGAACGCGGGGAAGGCCATCAGCTCCGCCGTCATGCCGACCCGCTGCGACCCCTGCCCGGTGAAGACCATGGCGAGCTTCCCGCCGTCGGCCGTGCCGGTCACCACCTCGTCGCCGAGCAGCACCGCGCGGTGCGCGAACCCGGCCCGCCCGGTGGCGAGGGTGTACGCGACGTCGACGGGACGCAGCGTCGGGTCGGCGGCGACGTGGGCGCGCAGCCGCGGGATCTGCTCCCGCAGCCCCTCCTCGGTCCGCGCGGAGAGCAGCCACGGCGTGAACGGCACGGCCGGCTCGTCGGCCGGCGGCGCCGGGTCGGCCTGCTCCAGTACGACGTGGGCGTTGGTGCCGCTGATGCCGAAGGACGACACGGCGGCCCGCAGCGGGCGGTCGGCGGCGGTGAGCGGGACGGTCTCCGAGGCGACGCGTACCGCGCCAGTGGACCAGTCCACGTGCGGCGAGGGCTCGTCCACGTGCAGGGTCTGCGGGAGCACGCCGTGCCGCAGCGCCAGCACCATCTTCATGATGCCGGCGACGCCGGCGGCGGCCTGCGTGTGCCCGAGGTTCGACTTGACCGAACCGAGCAGCACGGGCGTGGCCCGGTCCTGGCCGTACGTGGCGAGGACGGCCTGCGCCTCGATCGGGTCGCCAAGCGTGGTGCCGGTGCCGTGCGCCTCGACCACGTCGACCTCGGACGGGGACAGCCGCGCGTCGGCCAGGGCGGCCCGGATCACCCGCTGCTGCGACGGCCCGTTGGGTGCGGTGAGCCCGTTGGAGGCGCCGTCGGAGTTGACGGCCGAGCCGCGCACCACGGCCAGTACGGGGTGCCCGTGGCGCCGGGCGTCGGAGAGCCGCTCGACCACCAGCACGCCGACGCCCTCGGAGAGCGACGTGCCGTCGGCCGCGCCCGCGAACGACTTGCACCGCCCGTCGGGGGCCAGGTTGCGCTGCCGGGAGAACTCCAGGAAGGTGCCCGGCGTCGACATCACCGACACGCCACCGGCGAGCGCGAGGGAGCACTCCCCGTTGCGCAGCGCGGAGATGGCGAGGTGCAGGGCGACCAGCGACGACGAGCAGGCGGTGTCGACGGTCATCGTCGGGCCCTCCAGCCCGAGCGTGTACGAGATCCGGCCGGAGATGACGCCGCCGGAGTTGCCGGTGGAGAGGAACCCGTCGACCGACTCGGCGGAGGCGCTCAGCACGGTGCCGTAGTCGTTGTACATGACGCCCGCGTACACCCCGGTCCGGCTGCCGCGCAGCCTGGTCGGGTCGATGCCCGCCCGCTCCAGTGCCTCCCACGAGGTCTCCAGCAGCAGCCGCTGCTGCGGGTCCATCGCCAGCGCCTCGCGCGGGGAGATGCCGAAGAAGCCGGGGTCGAAGTGGGCCGCGTCGTGGAGGAAGCCGCCCCGGTCGACGTAGCTGGTGCCCGGCGTGTCCGGGTCGGGGTCGAAGAGCGCGTCGAGGTTCCATCCCCGGTTGCCGGGGAACGGCCCGATCGCGTCGCCGCCGCCCACCAGCAGCCGCCACAGGTCCTCGGGCGTACGCACGTCGCCGGGGAAGCGGCAGGCCATGCCGACGATCGCGACCGGCTCGTGGTCGTGCCGGGTCACGGCGACGTCCGCCGTCGCGGTCCGCCCGCCGGCCAACTGCGACACCAGGTACCCGGCCAGCGCCTCCGGCGTCGGGTAGTCGAACACCAGGGTGGCCGGCAGCCGCAGCCCGGTCGCCGCGCCGAGCTGGTTGCGCAGGTCGAGCGCGGTGAGCGAGTCGAAGCCCAGCTCCTTGAAGGGGCGGCCGGCAGGCAGCTTGTCCGCCCGGGCGTAGCCGAGGACGGACGCGACCCGGGTGAGCACCACCTCCAGCACGACCTCGGTCCAGCGCTCGCCGGGCACCTCGGCGAGCCGCTGGGCGAGGGAGGAGCCGCCCACCGCCCGGCGGGCCGGGGCGCGGACCAGGCCGCGCAGCAGCGCCGGCGGTTCCCGGTCGTCGCGGCCGAACGCGGCGAGGTCCACCGGCACCGGCGCGAGCAGCGCGTCGGCCGACCGGACCGCGGCGTCGAACAGCGCCAACCCGTCCTTGCTGGACAGCTCGCTCATGCCGCTGCGCGCCATCCGGCCCAGCTGCGCGCCGCCCACGTCGGCGGTCATCTCGCTGCGCTCGGCCCACAGCCCCCAGGCGAGCGAGTGGGCGGGCAGTCCCGCGGCCCGGCGCCGCGCCGCGAGCGCGTCGAGCAGCGCGTTCGCGGCGGCGTACGCGCCCTGGCCGGGGCTGCCGAAGATGCCGGCGGCCGAGGAGAACAGCACGAAGGCGGTGACGTCCCCGGCCAGCTCGTGCAGGTGCCAGGCCGCGTCCACCTTGGGTCGCAGCACCGCGGCCAGCTGCTCGGGGGTGAGCGTGGCGATGGTGGCGTCGCCCATCACGCCCGCCGTGTGCACGACGCCGGTGACCGGGTGGTCCGCCAGCAGCGCCGCGACCTGGTCGCGGTCGGCGACGTCGCAGGCCAGCACCGTCACGGTCGCGCCCAGCTCGGCGAGTTCGTCGCGCAGTTCCTCCGCGCCGGCGGCGGCGAGGCCGCGGCGGCTGGTCAGCACGAGGTCGCGTACGCCGTGCCCGGTGACCAGGTGGCGGGCGACCAGCCCGCCCAGGGTGCCGGTGCCGCCGGTGACGAGCACCCGGCTGTCCGGGCCGAACACCGCCGGCCCGGCGACGTCCTGCTCGGGCACCCGGGCCAGGCGGGGCGCGCGCACCACGCCGTCGCGGACGGTGAGCACCGGCTCGCCCGTCGCCAGCGCCGCCGCCACCAGTTCGTCGGCGGTGTCGTCGGCCTCCAGCAGGACGATCCGCTCCGGGTTCTCCGCCTGCGCGGAGCGGACCAGGCCGTGCACCGCCGCGCCGGCGAGGTCGTCCGGGCGGGTCACCACGACGAGCCTGGTCTCGGCCTGGTGGGGATCGGCGAGCCACTGCTGGATCGCGCTCAGCGCGTACGCCGTGAGGTCGGGCACCGCGGCGATGCCGGGCGCGGCGGAGAAGCACGGCAGGAAGAGCGTGTCGGCGGCCACGTCGGCCAGCGCCACCGGCGGCGCGCCGAAGACCGCCGTGTCGCCAAGCGTCTGCCACGTGCCGCGCTCGCCCCGGCCGGCGGGCAGCGGCATCTGCTCCAGCCGGAACAGCGACTCGACGAAGCCGCTGCGTCCCTTGAGCGCCTGGGGGGCCACCGTGCGTACGGTGAGCGCCGCCACGGAGGCGACGGGGGCGCCCGTGTGGTCCGCGAGGAGCAGGGTCGCGCTGTCCGCCCCCGTCCTGGTGAGCCGGACGCGCAGGCTCGTCGCGCCGGCCCCGTGCAGCGTCACGCCGTTCCACGAGAACGGCAGCTTCGCCGCCCCGTCCCCGACGTCCGCGGCGAGCGCGTGCAGGGCGACGTCGAACAGCGCCGGGTGCAGGCCGAACCCGTCGACGTCCACGCCCTGCGGCAGGGCCACCTCGGCGTACGTCTCGTCGCCGCGCCGCCACGCGGCCCGCAGGCCCTGGAACACCGGGCCGTACCGCAGGCCGAGCCCGGCGAGCCGGTCGTACAGGTCGCCGAGGTCGACGGCCAGCGCGTCGGCGGGCGGCCACTCGGTGAGCTGCTCCCCCGCTGCCGTGGCGGCGGCGAGGACACCGGTGGCGTGCCGGGTCCACATGCCGATCCTCGCCTCGGTGTCGGTCTGCCCGTAGACGCCGAGCGCGCGGCGGCCGTGCTCGTCCGGTGCCTCCACGGTGAGCCGCAGGGCCACCCCGCCGTGCGCCGGCACGACGAGCGGGGCGGTGATGACGAGTTCCTCGACGGCCGGGCAGCCGACCTCGTCGCCGGCGCGGACGGCCAGTTCGACAAGCGCCGTGCCGGGCAGCAGGACGGTGTCCAGGACGGCGTGGTCGGCCAGCCACGGGTGCGTCTCCAGGCTGATCCGGCCGGCGAGCACGACGAGGTCCCGCTCCGGGACGGTGAGCGCGGCGCCGAGCAGCGGGTGGCCGACGACGTCGATGCCGAGGCCGCGGGCGTCCACGGCGGACGCCGCCGCGAGCTGCCAGTACCGCTGGTGCTGGAACGCGTACGTCGGCAGCGGGGCCGGGACGCCGCGGGTGTGCGGGGACCAGTCGACGGCGACCCCGCGCACGTACGCCTCGGCCAGGGAGAGCAGGAAGCGCGACAGGCCGCCCTCGTCGCGCCGCAGCGAGCCGACGAGCGCGGCCGGGGCGTCGGCGCGGTCCAGGATCTCGCGTACCCCCATGCCGAGCACGGGGTGGGGGCTGATCTCCACGAGGACGTCGTGCCCGTCGGCGAGCAGGCGGTCGATGGCGTCCTCGAACCGGACCGTGCCGCGCAGGTTCGCGTACCAGTAGTCGGCGTCGAGGGTGGCGGTGTCGACGACCTCGCCGGTGAGCGTGGAGTACAGCGGCACGTCGGCGCTTCGCGGCCGGACGTCGGCGAGGACGTGCAGCAGCTCGTCCCGGATGGCCTCGACCTGCGCGGAGTGCGAGGCGTAGTCCACGGGGATCATCCGCATCCGCACGCCGTCGGCCTCGCACGCGGCCAGCAGCTCGGCGAGGGCGTCGGGCTCGCCGGAGACGACTGTGGCGGCCGGACCGTTGACCGCCGCGACGGAGATCCGCTCGCCCCACCGGGCGAGCAGCGCCTCCACGTCCGCCCGGGGCGCCGCCACCGAGGCCATGCCGCCGCGACCGGCCAGCCCGGCGGCGATCGCCCGGCTGCGCAGCGCGACCACGCGGGCGCCGTCGTCGAGGGTGAGCGCGCCGGCGACGACGGCGGCGGCGATCTCGCCCTGCGAGTGCCCCACCACGGCGGCGGGCCGCACGCCGTACGAGCGCCACAGCGCCGCGAGCGACACCATCACGGCGAACAGCACGGGCTGCACCACGTCCACCCGGTCGAGCGACGGCGCGCCGGGCACGCCCCGGACGACGTCCAGCAGCGACCAGTCGGTGAACGCGTCGACGGCCCGCGCGCACTCGTCCATCCGGTCCGCGAACACCTCGGCGGTGTCCATCAGCTCGACGGCCATGCCCGCCCACTGCGAGCCCTGCCCGGGGAACATGAAGACGACGCGGGGCTCGTCGCCCAGCGCGGCGCCGGTGGCGACGGTCGGCCCGGGTTCGTCCGCCGCGACGGCGGCCAGGCCGGCCCGCAGCTCGGCGGGGTCCGCGCCGATCACGACCGCCCGGTGCTCGAACCGGGCGCGGGTCGCCAGGGCGGCGGCGACGTCGGCCGGGGCGGCGGGGTGCAGGTCGAGGTGGGCTGCCAGCCGGGCCGCCTGCTCGCGCCGGGCCTCGGGCGTACGGCCGGACACCACCCAGGGCACCGGCCCGGTCGCCGCCACGCCGGGCTGCGCGGCCTCCGGCGCGGGCGGCTCCTCGATGATCACGTGGGCGTTGGTGCCGCTCACGCCGAACGACGAGACGCCGGCGCGGGACGGCTCCGCGCCCCGGGGCCAGGCGACGGCCTCGGTCAGCAGGTCGACCGAGCCCTCGGTCCAGTCGACCTGGTCGCTGGGGGCGTCCACGTGCAGCGTCTTCGGCAGCAGCCGGTGCCGCATGGCGAGCACCATCTTGATGATGCCGCCGACGCCGGCGGCGGCCTGGGTGTGGCCGATGTTGGACTTGACCGAGCCGAGCCACAGCGGCCGGTCCCGGTCCTGGCCGTAGGTGGCGAGGATGGCCTGGGCCTCGATCGGGTCGCCCAGGGTGGTGCCGGTGCCGTGCGCCTCGACCACGTCGATCTGGTTGGCCGACAGCCGCGCGTTGGCCAGCGCCGCCTGGATGACCCGCTGCTGCGCCGGCCCGTTCGGGGCGGTCAGGCCGTTGGAGGCGCCGTCCTGGTTGACCGCCGTCCCGCGGACGACGCCGAGCACCTGGTGCCCGTTGCGCCGGGCGTCGGAGAGCCGCTCCACGATCAGCATGCCGACGCCCTCGGCGAAGCCGGTGCCGTCGGCGGCGGCGGCGAAGGACTTGCACCGGCCGTCCGGCGACAGCCCGCGCTGCTTGGAGAACGCGACGTAGGTCTCCGGGGTCGCCATCACGGTGACCCCGCCGGCCAGCGCGAGCGAGCACTCGCCGTTGCGCAGGGCCTGCACGGCCAGGTGCAGGGCCACCAGCGACGACGAGCACGCGGTGTCGACGGTGACGGCGGGCCCCTCCAGGCCGAAGGTGTACGCCACCCGGCCGGAGGCGATCGCGCCGGTGGCGTTGTTCTCCGCGTAGTCGTGGTACATCATCCCGGCGAAGACGCCCGTGTCGCTGCCGCGCAGCCCGGTCGGGTCGATGCCGGCGTTCTCGAGGGCCTCCCACGACGTCTCCAGCAGCAGCCGCTGCTGCGGGTCCATCGTCAACGCCTCGCGCGGGCTGATCCCGAAGAACTCCGGGTCGAACTCGGCCGCGTCGTGCAGGAAGCCGCCCTCGCGGGTGTACGACCGTCCCGGCGTGCCGGGCGTGGGGTCGTAGAGCTCCGCGACGTTCCAGCCGCGGTCGGTGGGGAAGCCGGTGATGCCGTCCCCGCCGGCGGCGACGAGGTTCCACAGGTCGTCGGGGGTCCGCACCCCACCGGGGTAGCGGCAGGCCATGCCGACGATGGCGATCGGCTCGCGCAGCGTCGAGTTGAGCTTGCGGTTCTGCTCCCGCAGCCACTCGTTCTCCTTGAGCGAGGCCCGCAGCGCGGTGACGAGCTTCTCCTCCGAGTTGGCCATGTGGTCAGCTCCCCGCTTCCGTCGTCGCTTCACCGAGGTCGGCGAGCGCCATGCTGATCAGTGCGTCGGCGTCCATGTCGTCGATGGATCCGCTGGGTGCGGCGTCCGGCTCGGCGGCGGCGACCCGGACGCCGCCCAGTTCGAGCAGGCTGTCCATCAGGCCGGCGTCCCGGAGCCGGCTGAGGGGGATGGCGAGCAGGATGCGGCGGACCTCGTCCTCCGGCAGCCCGCCGTCGCTGCCGGTGTCGGGGACGAGCCGCTCGTACAGCAGCTCCGCGACCGCGCGGGTGTTGGGCCGGTCGAAGGTCAGGGTGGCGGGCAGCCGCAGGCCGGTCGCGGCGTTGAGCTGGTTGCGCAGTTCCAGCGCGGCGAGCGAGTCGAAGCCCAGCTCGGTGAAGGCGCGGCCGGGGTCGACGGCGTCGGGGTCGCGGTGCCCGAGCACCGTCGCGACGTTCGTGCGGACCAGGTCCAGCAGCAGGTCCGCGCACTCCGGTCCGGACCGGCCGGCCAGGCGCGCGGCGAGGCCGTCGCCGGTGGACGCCGCCCGCCGGGTCCGGGGACGGACCAGGCCGCGGTAGAGCGGACCGTCGACCACACCGAGGTCGAGCCCGATGGGTACGAGGACCGGCGCGGCGCAGGTGAGCGCGGCGTCGAAGAGGCGCAGGCCCTCGTCGACCGGCAGGGCGCGTACGCCCGCCTGGGCCAGCCGCTGCCGCTCCGCGCCGGTCAGCTCGCCCGCCATCCCCCCGTCCCACATGCCCCACGCCAGGGACTGCCCGGTCAGGCCGGCCGCCCGGCGTCGCACGACAAGCGCGTCCAGGAACGCGTTCGCGGCGGAGTACGCCGCCTGGCCCACGTTGCCGAACACGCCCGCCGCCGACGAGAACACCACGAACGCCGACAGGGGCGTCCCGGCCGTCACCTCGTGCAGGTGCCACGCCGCGTCCACCTTCGGCGCCAGCACCCGGTCGAGGCGCTCCGGCGACAACGACGCCAGCAGACCGTCGTCCACCACGCCGGCGACGTGCACGACCGCCGACAGGTCGCAGCCGGCGACCAGCTTCGCCACTGCGTCCCGGTCGGCCACGTCGCAGGCCGCCCAGCGCACCGACGCGCCCGACGCGGTCAGCTCCGCCGCCAACTCCTCGGCGCCCGGGGCGCTCGCGCCACGGCGGGACACCAGCAGCAGGTCGCGCACCCCGTGCACCGCCACCACGTGCCGGGCCACCACCGCGCCCAACGCGCCGGACGCGCCGGAGACCAGCACCGTCCCGGCGCCGAGGTCCGTGGCGACCGGGTCGGCGGTGGCCGCCCGGGCCAGCCGGGCGGCGTACGGGACGCCGTCGCGGACCACGAGCTGCGGCTCGTCGTCGGCCAGCAGCACGTCGCCGTCGACCAGGACGACGCGGTCGGGGTGCTCGGCCTGGACCGAGCGGACGAACCCCCACACGGCGGCGCCCGCGAGGTCGGTGACGTCCTCGCCGGGCAGGGCCACCGCGCCGCGGGTACGCACGACGATGCGGGAGCCGGCGGGTTCGGCCAGCCACGACGTGAGCTCGTCGAGGACGCGGTGCAGCACGGCGCGGACGCCGGCCGGGGTGTCCGCCGGGGCGGGGGCGGACGGGAACGTGGTCGTGTCGAGCAGCCGTACGTCCCCGTCCTGCCCTGCGGCGGCCGGCACGGGGGTCCAGGTCAGCTCGTACAGCGAGTCGTGGTGGGTCGGGCGGGCGTCGAGCGCGCCGACCGGCCGGGTCTCCAGCCTGCCCACCGACACCACGGGGGCGCCCGTGCCGTCGGTCGCGGTGATCGCCCAGCCGGAATCGACGGGGGCGATGCGGACCCGCAGGGCGGTGGCGTTCGTGGCGTGCAGCACGACCTGCTGCCACGAGAACGGGAGCACGGTGTTGCCCGTGCCGGCGGGGTCGGCCAGCAGCGGGGCGTGCAGCGCCGCGTCCAGCAGGGCGGGGTGCAGCGCGAACCGCTCGTCCGCCTCGGGGAGGGTGACCTCGGCGAACAGTTCGTCGCCGCGTTCCCACACCGCCGTGACGCCACGGAACGCCCGCCCGTACTCGTAGCCGGAGTCGGCGAGCCGGTCGTAGGCGTCGGTCAGGTCGACCGGCCGGGCGTCGGCGGGGGGCCACTCGGTCACGGTGTCGGGCGCAGTGACCGCTTCTGCGGCGACGAGTCCGGTGGCGTGCGCCGTCCAGCTCCCGGTGTGCTCGCCGCGCGAGTGGATCTCGACGGTGCGGCGGCCCTCCTCGTCCGGCTCGCCGACGCGCAGCCGCAGTTGCACCGCGCCGTCGGTGGGCAGGACCAGCGGGGCGACCGTGGTCAACTCCTCCAGCACCGGGCAGCCGACCGCGTCCGCGGCGTGCACCGCGAGCTCGACGAGCGCCGCGCCGGGAACGAGCACGACGCCCGCGACGACGTGGTCGGCGAGCCACGGGTGGGTGCCGGTCGACAGCCGGCCGGTGTAGACGACGCCGTCGAAGTCGGGCAGCGCGACGGCCGCGCCGAGCAGGGGGTGCTCGGTGTCGGCGAGCCCGAGCCGGCTCGCCGCCCCGGTCGCGGCGGCGTTCTCCGCCCAGTACCGCTGGCGTTCGAAGGGGTAAGTCGGCAACTCCGTGGTCCGGGCGCCGGCGAAGAACGTGGGCCAGTCGACCGGGACGCCGCGGGTGTGGAGGGCGGCGACGGCCCTGGTGAGGGTGTGCGTCTCGGGTTGTCCTCGGCGGGTGGTGGCGATGGCGGTGGCGTCGCCGGTGGCGGCGGCCGTGGCGAGGACGGTGTCGGGGCCGATCTCGAGGAAGGTGTCGACGTCGTGGGTGGTGGTGAGGGTGGTGACGGCGTCGTGGAAGCGGACGGCCTGGCGGACCTGGTCGACCCAGTGGTCGGCGGTGGGTCGCAGTGGTCGGCCGTCGACGGTGGAGACGAGGGGGATGCGGGGTTCGTGGTGGGTGACGGACGCGGCGACGGCCCGGTAGTCGTCGAGCATGGGGTCCATCAGGTGGGAGTGGAAGGCGTGCGAGACGGTGAGGCGCTTCGTCCGGTGCCCCTGGGCGGCGAGTGCGTCGGCGGCGGCGCGGGTGGCGGTGTCGTCGCCGGAGATGACGAGGCTGGTGGCGGTGTTGACGGCGGCGATGCCGACGGTGCCGGTGAGGTGGGGGGTGACCTGTTCCTCGGTGGCCTCGACGGCGATCATGGCGCCGCCGGCGGGGAGGGCCTGCATGAGGCGGGCGCGGGCGGCGACGAGGGTGGCGGCGTCGGTGAGGTCGAGGACGCCGGCGACGTGGGCGGCGGCGAGTTCGCCGATGGAGTGTCCGGCGACGGCGTGGGGGTGGACGCCCCAGGATTCGAGGAGTCGGTGCAGGGCGACCTCGAAGGCGAACAGGGCGGGTTGGGTGTAGCCGGTCCGGTGCAGCTCGTCGGTGTCGATGACGTCGCGAAGCGGCCGGTCGAGGTGCTTGTCGAGGGCGGCGCAGGCTTCGTCGAAGGCGGTGGCGAAGACGGGGTACGCGGCGGCGAGTTCGGTGCCCATGCCCGGCCGCTGCGCCCCCTGCCCCGTGAACAGGAAGGCGAGCCGCCCGCCCGTGCCGGCGGCGGTCGGCTGCACGCCGGCCTCCAGCGCGCGTACCAGCTCCGCGAGGTCGCGGCCCACCACCGCGGCGCGGTGCTCGAACGCGGTGCGCCCGACGGCCAGCGTGAACCCGACGGCCAGGGCGAACCCGGCGTCCTGCGGGTCGCGGCCCGCCACCGCGCCGGCCAGGCGCGCGGCCTGTGCCCGTACCGCCTCCGGCGTCCGTCCGGAGAGGACCCAGGGGATCACCGGCGGCTCGGCCACGGCGACCGGCTCGGGGGCCTCGGCCGGCTCGGGCTCCTCCAGCACCACGTGCGCGTTGGTGCCGCTGATGCCGAACGACGACACGGCGGCACGACGCGGGCGGTCGCCGGCGGGCCACGCCACCGGCTCGGTCAGCAGCGACACCGCCCCCGCCGACCAGTCGACCTTCGGGGACGGCTCGTCGACGTGCAGGGTGCGCGGCAGCAGCCCGTGCCGCAGCGCGCCCACCATCTTGATCAGCCCGGCGACGCCGGCCGCGGCCTGGGTGTGACCGATGTTCGACTTGATCGACCCCAGCCACAGCGGCCGGTCCCGGTCCCGCCCGTAGGTGGCCAGGATCGCCTGCGCCTCGATCGGGTCGCCCAGGACGGTGCCCGTGCCGTGCGCCTCGACCACGTCGACCTGGCTCGCCGACAGCCGCGCGTTGGCCAGCGCGGCCCGGATCACCCGCTGCTGCGCCGGCCCGTTCGGGGCGGTCAGGCCGTTCGAGGCCCCGTCGGAGTTGACGGCCGTGCCCCGGACCACCGCCAGCACGCGGTGGCCGTTGCGCCGCGCGTCCGACAGCCGCTCCAGCACGAGCACGCCGACGCCCTCGGACCAGCCGGTCCCGTCGGCGGCGGCGGCGAAGGACTTGCAGCGGCCGTCCGGCGACAGCCCGCGCTGCCGGGAGAACTCGATGAACGTCTCCGGCGTCGCCATCACCGTCACGCCGCCGGCCAGCGCCAGCGTGCACTCGCCGTTGCGCAGCGCCTGCCCGGCGAGGTGCAGGGCGACCAGCGACGACGAGCAGGCGGTGTCGACGGTGACCGCCGGCCCCTCCAGCCCGAACGTGTACGCCACCCGGCCCGAGGCGATCGAGCCCGTGGAGCTGTTGCCCGTGTAGTCGTGGTACATCATCCCGGCGAAGACGCCGGTGGCACTGCCCCGCAGCCCCACCGGGTCGATGCCCGCGTTCTCCAACGCCTCCCACGAGGTCTCCAGCAGCAGCCGCTGCTGCGGGTCCGTGGTCAACGCCTCGCGCGGGCTGATCCCGAAGAACTCGGCGTCGAAGTCCGCGGCGTCGGGCAGGAAGCCACCCTCGCGGGTGTACGACCGGCCCGGCGTGCCCGGGGTCGGGTCGTACAGCTCCCCCACGTTCCAGCCCCGGTCCGTGGGGAAGCCGCCGATCCCGTCGCGTCCGGCGGCGACCAGGTCCCACAGGTCCTCCGGCGTACGCACGCCCCCCGGATACCGGCACGCCATGCCGACGATCGCGATGGGCTCGTGCGCGGCCTCCTCCGCGTCACGCAGCTTCCGCCGCGTCTCGCGCAGCTCCGCTGTCGTCCGCCTGAGGTAGTCGAGCAGCTTTTCCTCGTTGTCGGGCATCGACGTCACTCCAAGGGCGGACCGGTGGGGGATCGTGTGCTAGAGCGGGATGCGCCCGTGCGCACCGCGCCGCCGGGCGGGGCCGGCGGCGAGCGCGGACACGGGACGGGCCCGGGTGTCCTCCGGGCGGACGACCTCGGCGACCACGCCGGGGTCGGGTGCGCGGTCGGGGCCGCCCACGACCCGCGCGTGGTCTGCGACGCCCCGCGCCACGGGTTCGCGGCGTCCGGTCCCGCCGGGCGCCGCGATCGTCGTGCGGTGGATGGCGGCGACCTCGGCGAGGGCGTCGAGCGGCGTGGTGTCGAGCAGCGTGGTGCCGCGCCACCCTGCCGGCCGGGGCAGCCGGTGCAGCGGGGCGCGGCATTCGCGCTCGGCGGTCATCGCGATCAGCTCACCCTGCGCTCGTGACCCTGCCAGAATCGCTCGCGCAGCTCGCGGCGCAGGATCTTGCCGCTGGGGTTGCGCGGCACCCGGTCGATGAACTCGTAGTGCAGGGGCTGCTTGAAGGCGGCGAGCTTGCCGCGCAGGTGCAGGGCGAGGTCGCTCTCGGTGAGCTGCTGCCCCTCCACCGGCACCACGAACGCGTGCACGGCCTCGCCCCAGCGCTCGTCCGGCACGCCCACGACGGCCGACTCGGCGACCAGCGGGTGGCGCCCGATGACGTGCTCGACCTCCGCCGGGTAGACGTTCTCCCCCGCCACGATGATCATGTCCTTGATCCGGTCCCGGATGAACAGGTAGCCGTCCTCGTCCAGCACGCCCGCGTCGCCGGTGACCACCCAGCCGTCGACGAGCGTCTTCGCCGTGGCCTCGGGCAGGTTCCAGTACTCGACCATCGCCGCCGGCGTACGCAGCCAGACCTCGCCGATCTCGCCGGGCGGCAGCGGCTCGCCCCGGCTGTCGGCGATCTTGACCTCGAAACCCGGGTAGGGGCGCCCCGCCGCCTGCATCCGGCCGCTGTCCGGCGTGTGGTCGGCCGGGGGCAGGCAGATGGCCGTGTTGCCGGTCTCGGTCAGGCCGTAGATCTGGGCGAACTCGCAGCCGAAGCCCTCGACGCAGCGGGCCAGCAGCGCCGCCGAGATGGGCGCGCCGCCGTAGACCACCTTGCGCAGCGAGGTGAAGTCCTCCTTCGACACGCCGGGCTCCGCCAGCAGCAGCCGCAGCATCGCGGGCACCAGGCAGGCGGTGGTGACGCGCAGCGTCCTGATCAGCTCGACCGCGCCCGCCGTGGTGAACTCGCGCATCACCACGTTCGTCACGCCCGACACGAAGCCCTGCGTCGCCCACCACAGGCCGCCGATGTGGAAACCGGCCATGCCGACGAGGCTGACGTCGCCCTCGCGCCAGTCGATCCAGTCCAGCTCCGCCGAGGCGAGCGCCTGGCGTACCGCGAAGAAGCTGCGGTGCGCGAGGACGACGCCCTTCGGCAGGCCCGTCGTGCCGCTGGTGTACATCTGCACCAGCGGCGTGTCGGGGGTGACCCTGGCCAGCACGTTCGCGTCCGGTTGCGCCGACACCCAGGCGGTGAAGCCGGCCCCGGCGGCACCCGGCTCGTCGAGCGCGACCACCCCGGTCAGCGTCGGCAGTTCCGCCGCCAGCTTCTCGGCGACGGCGGCCGAGTCCGAGTCGACGAAGAGCAGGGCCGCGCCCGAGTCGCGCAGGATGTGCTCGACCTCGCCGGCGGCCAGCCGCCAGTTGATCGGCACCAGCACCACGCCCGTCTTCGCGGCGCCGAAGAGCAGCTCGTAGTAGTGCTCGGACTCCCTGCCCAGGTAGGCGATGCGGTCACCGGGGCGCAGGCCCGCCGCCTGGAGGGCGCGCGCGACCTGGTTGCTGACGCGGTGCAGGGTGGCGTAGTCGACGCGCCGGCCCTCGCAGACCATGGCGACGACGTCCGGCTGCTGGACGGCGTGCCTGCGCACCACGTCGACGAGGGTGCGCAACTGAACAGTCACCGGGGTCCTCCTCAGGGGACGTACGGGTGGGGGCGGCTCACGCCGCGTCGGCCTGGAAACGCATGCCGGGCGGGTTGACCAGCGCCATCCGTACCTCGCCGTCGGCGACGCCACCCTGGGTGTCCCAGAAGCGCCACGGCATGTCGATGATCTGCACCGGCTTGCTGCGGTTGCGCTCGCTGAACTCGGCGAAGGAGACCTCGCCGTGGAACGACGACGAGTCGATCGGCCGGCGGAACCTGCTGGTGAAGTTCGCGATGAGCATGTCCGGCAGCTGCTTGGCCCAGTAGTCCTCCATCGTCCACGCGGCCAGCGCGGGCACCGCCCGGTCCTGGACGCACTTGGCGATCAGGTAGTACATGAGCTGGTTGAAGCAGATGTTCACCTCGACCGAGTTGAGGTGACCGGTGTCGTCGATGTAGCACGGGTACGGGATGGCGAACTCGCCCTCCGCGCTCGCCAGCCCGTTGGCGACGGTGACCGTCGCGGACTTCAGGTACTGGGTCTTCGGCCTCGCGTACGGGCGCAGCACGTCCGAAAGCAGTCCCGGGTCGTTGGCAAATGTCGTACGCCCGATAGGCGCACTGTTCTTCACCGGCGATGTGGTCATTGCTATTCCTCCTTTGCGCACGAGTGCGAAATTGAAGGTAATCGCGGCCGGCCCATCAGCCGGTAACAGCGGAAGAACTCAGCCGACGCCCGTGGCGGACCCGGCCGACGAGCCGGTCCAGCAGCATGTCGGAGGTGAGCGACAGGTCCGCGAGCAGCGGGTCGGTCGACAGCAGCGCCAGGTGCAGCGCCTGGATCCGCTCCGAGGGCTCGATGCCGAGTTCGTTCATCATCCGCCGCCGGAACCGCAGGTAGACCTCCAGCGCCGCCGGCGTGCGCCCCGACCGGTGCAGCGCGAGCATCAGCATCGTGTGCGCCGACTCGTGCAGCGGGTGCTCCACGACCAGCGACGCGAGCTCGGAGGTCGCCTCCCGGTGCCGGCCCAGGCAGAGGTCGGCGTCGATCCTGGTGGTGTACGCGTAGAACCGCCGCTCCTCGAGCCGCGCGGCCTGGGCGCGCAGTTGCGGGCCCCACTGGCCCTGGTGCACGACGTTGCCGCGCCAGAGCGCCAGCGACCGGCGCAGGTGCGCGCCCGCCTGTTCGTAGTCGCCCGCGTGCATCGCCGCGGTGCCCGCCGTGACCAGCTCGTCGAACTCGACGATGTCGAGCTGCTTCGGGTCCGCCCGCAGCGTGTAGCCCCCGGAGCAGGTGAGCAGGACGTCGCGTGCGATGTCCTCGACGGAGCCGCCGAGCACGCCGCGGAAGAGCTTGCGCACCTTGAACATGTACGTCTGGAGGGTGGCGTGGGCGGTGCGGGGCGCCCCCGTGCTCCACAGCTCCCGGACGAGCACCGACGCGCCGACCGGCTGGTTCACGTTGAACAGCAACGCGGACAGGACCAGCCGCAGCTTCGGTGCGCTCGGTGCGATGTCGACCCCGTCGTGCCGGATGACGAGCGGGCCGAGCAGTTCGAACCGCAGCCCGGCGAGCGGGTTCCCCGCCGGGTGCCGGGGCGGCACGACCGGCGGCGGCTCGGGGCGCCGGACTTCCGTCGCGGGTTCGGCCGCCGACTCCAGCAACGCGGCGAGGAGCGTCAGTTTCTCCTCGTGCGACATCGATCCCAGTTCCGCAAACTTGGTAATCATTTCGCCGACCTCGCTATCAGTCGGATCCACCGCACTTTCCACCGCCGACGAGCGTGTCGGCGTACTGGTTCCGTGACGGGAGCGACGATTCCGACCAGGGGGAGTCAGGACAGGCTTCCACGCTATTCCAAGCGAAGGTCGAGCCGATAGTGACCGCGTCATGGACGGGCATGACCAAACGAGGGGGCAGCATGTGACCGCGGCACTTGTCCGCAGCCTGCGCTGCCGCGAGGCTGGCTGGAGGCACGCTGGAGTGTCGCTGGAGCGGCACTGGTCGAGCAGGGAGCAACCATGTCGGGTGGGGATGCACAGCTGCGCGTCGGGTTCAAGCGGCACCTGCGGGCCCATGTGGTACGCGGTGACGCGGTCTACCTGCTCTCCGAGCGCGGAGCGACCTCGGTCAGCGGGGCGCACGTCGAGGCCCTGGCCCCACTGCTCGACGGCACCCGCGACCTGACGGAACTCGTCCGGGACAGTCCGGCCGGGATGTCACCTGCCGAGATCGGCACGGTGGTCCGGCGGCTCGTCGACGCCGGCCTGGTGACGCTGCGGCCGGCGCGGGAGGCGGAGGCCGACGAGCCCGCGCTCGCGTACTGGGAGGCGGCGGGTCTGGACCCCACCGCCGCCGTACGGGCCACCGCCGCCGCCCGGGTCGACCTCGTCCGCGTCGGCGGCCGTGCGGAGGATGCCGTGGCGGCGACAGACGCGCTGCGCGCGGCCGGGTTGACGGTGACGCCGGTGTCCGGGAACTTTTCGGCCCCGCCCGCCGACTTATCGATTGTGCTCTGTGAGGACTACCTCGACGAGGGGTTGGCTGCCGTCGACGCCGCGCATCGCGCGGCCCGCCGGCCCTGGCTCCTCGCGAAGCCGGGCGGCGCACAGGTGTGGGTGGGGCCCGTGTTCGACCCCGTCGCCGCGACGGGGTGCTGGCACTGCCTGGGGCACCGGCTGCGCGGCCACCGCCAGGCCGAGACGCGCCTGCGCGCCGTCGTCGGCCCCGGCACGGAGATCGGCACCCCGCCGGTGTCGCTGCCCCCGCTCGGCGCCGCCGCCCTGCACCTGGTGGCGTTGGAGGCCGCGAAGTGGACGGCCGGGCTCCGGCACGACGGGCAGCGCGCGGTGTGGACGTTGGACAGCGTCACCCTGCGCGGCGCCCACCACGAGGTGCGCGCCCGGCCGCAGTGCCCCGAGTGCGGCGACCCCGGCATCGAGCGGGACCGGGCGTTCCGCCCCGTGCCGCTGCGCAGCCGGCCGAAGGCGTCCCGCAGCGGCGGCAGCCACCGCGCCCTGCCGCCGGAGCAGGTGCTGCGCGACTACGGGCACCTGGTGAGCCCGGTCAGCGGCGTGGTCAAGGAGATCACCCGCGACGGGCGGGGCCCGGCCTTCTTCAACTCGTTCCGCTCCGGCCCGAATCTCGCGATGACCACCCGCAGGAACGCCGAGCAGATGCGTTTCGCGCTGCGGGCCGAGAACGGCGGCAAGGGCGTGACCCCCGTGCACGCCGAGGTGAGCGCGCTGTGCGAGGCCATCGAGCGGCACAGCGCGTACTTCCACGGCGACGAGGCCCGGGTCACCGGCAGCTACGCCGAGCTGGCCGACACCGCCGTCCATCCCGACGACTGCCTGCTGTTCGACGAGCGGCAGTACGCCGACCGCGACCGCTGGAACGCCACCTGCTCGCCGTTCCAGTACGTGTGCGCGCCGTTCGACGACGCGGCCGTGACGAGCTGGACCCCGGTGTGGTCGCTCACCGAGCAGCGGCACCGCCTGCTGCCCACCTCGATGCTCTACTTCAACGTGCCGGAGCAGCACGGCGGCATGTCGCTGTGCGCGGACTCCAACGGCAACGCCGCCGGCAGCAGCCTGGAGGACGCGCTGCTCCAGGGCCTGCTGGAGGTCGTGGAGCGCGACGCGGTGGCCCTCTGGTGGTACAACCGCACCCAGGCCCCGGCGGTCGACCTGGACAGCTTCCGCGACCGCTGGATCGACGAGCTGCGGGAGGTCTACGCGGGCCTGCACCGCGAGGTGTGGGTGCTGGACGTGTCGTCGGACGTCGGGATCCCCACCATGGCCGCGCTGTCCCGGCGCACCGACAAGCGGTGCGAGGACATCATGTTCGGCTTCGGCACCCACCCCGACCCGCGGGCGGCGCTGGTCCGCGCGCTCACCGAGATGAACCAGTTGATGCCGACCGTGGCGGAGGTCGGCGGCGACGACGACGGCGGGTACGGCTGGTCCGATCCGGACGCCGTACGGTGGTGGCGCACCGCCACCTGGGCCGGGGACGCCTACCTGCGGCCCGATCCGGCGGTGCCGGCGCGCCGGCTCGCCGACTACCGCCACACCCCGACGGACGATCTGCTGGCCGACGTCCGCTCGGTGCAGCACAGGTTGGAGGCACTGGGACTCGACGTGCTCGTGCTCGACCAGACCCGCCCGGACGTCGGGCTCCCCGTCGTGAAGGCCATCGTGCCGGGGATGCGCGGCTTCTGGGCGAGGTTCGCGCCGGGCAGACTGTTCGACGTCCCGGTGCAGCTCGGCAGGCTCGACCGCCCCACGGAGTACGAGAACCTCAACCCGATACCACTTTTCGTGTAGAGCGGGGTGCACGTGGCCCCAGCCACGCCCGTCGAGGAGCCAGGTTGCCATCCGACGCCGACACGTCCCGCCCCGGACCGAGCCTGTCGCTGTGGTCCTTCCGGGACGACGTGACCATCGAGACGGCTGAGGACGGCAGTCTGACCATCCTCACCCGCTGGGGCGACGTCCCGGTGGGCCGCCCCGCGCCCGCCGTCGAGGAGGTCCTGCACCGCATGACCTACGGGCCGGTCGCGCTCGGCAACGTCGCCGGGCTGGACGGGCGCGCCCTCCGGTCGCTCCTCGACCGGCTGCCCGGCCGGATAGTCCGCTCGCTCGGCTCGCGGGACTCGCCGGTGCCGCTGCTGTCCGTCCAGCCGGTGTCCCCGCTGGGGGTGTTCGAGCTGCCGGAGGTCGCCGAGGACCAGCCGGTCAGGCTGTCCCGTTTCGCGTTCGCCCACCAGCGGGACGGCGAGCTGGTGCTCGAGTCCCCGCTGTCGCACCACCGGGTGGTGCTGCACCGGCCGCAGGTGTCGCTGGTGCTCGGCGCGCTCCCCCGCGCGACCACCGTCGTCGAGGTGGCGCGGCGGGTCGACCTGGCGCTCCCCGGGGTGGCCGACGTCGTCGCCTACCTGGTCGGCGCGGGCATGGTCGTCGTCGGTGCGGCCGGCACGTCGCGGTTCCCCGAGGACTCCGACCCCACGCTGGCGATGTGGTCGCCGTACGACCTGCTGTTCCACTCGCGCAGCAGGCTCGGCACGCACGACGACCCCGCCGGCGCGACGTTCCGTCACGTCGCGGCCCTGCCGCCCCCGGCCGCCGTCAAGCCGGCCCCCGCCGGGCCGCGGATCCCGATGTACCGGCCGCCTGTCTCGGTTCCGCACGGGATGACGCTCACCGAGGCCGTCGACCGGCGCCGGTCCACCCGCACGTTCGCCGAGGCGGCGCCGTCGACCCGCGAACTCGGGGAACTGCTGTTCCACGCGGCGCGGGTCCGGATGCAGACGGTGGCCACGGCTCCCGACAACGTGCGGTACACGGTGACGCGACGGCCGTATCCAAGCGCGGGTTCGCTGTACGAGCTGGAGTTGTACCTGACGGTGGACCGCTGCCCGGACCTGCGGCGCGGGATCTACCACTACAGCCCGGTCGAGCACGCGCTGACCCTCGTCAACGCCAGTCCGGCGGACATCGACGAGATGCTCGACAACGCCCGGGTGTCCGTCGGGGGCCGGCGGCCCCCGCCGGTGCTGATCACCATGACCGCGCGGGTGGGCAGGCTCTCCTGGGTGTACGACAGCATCTCCTACGCCACCACCCTGAAGCACGTCGGCATGCTCCAGCAGACGCTCTGCCTCGTCGCCACGATGCTCGGGCTCGCCACGTGCGCCCTGACCATGGGCGACGCCAGGGTCTCCGCATCGGCGTTCGGGCTCGACTGGCCGGCGGAGGTCGGAGTCGGCGAATTCGCCATCGGACTACCCGAAAACGACATGTCCTGTAACGACGAGTACCTGGGCGTGCACGGAATGTGAATGGTCCGATCGACCGTCGGCAAATGGCTCGGCGACACTTCGCGGGCGGGCACGAAAACAGCATTCAGGATGTGTGCGGGCGCGTGATAGAACGGGGTTAATTGCGCCGGCCCGACAGGGGATGCCAAGTTGATCAAGGTGTTGTTGGCCGAGGACATGCACATGGTCCGCGATGCGCTGGTCGCGTTGCTCAACCTGGAGCCGGACATCGAGGTCGTCGCCGCGGTCGCCTCGGGCACGGAGATCCTCCCCATGGCGCGGCGGTTCCGGCCCGACGTCGCCGTGATCGACATCGACCTGCCGGGCAAGGACGGGCTCTCCGCCATCGCCGACATCCAGGCCCACCTGCCGGAGATCCGCACCCTGGTCCTGACCGCGCTCGGCCGACCGGGCACCCTGCGCCGGGCGTTGTCCGCGAAGGCGACCGGCTTCCTGCTGAAGGACGCCCCCACCGAGCAGCTGGTCGACGCCATCCGCAGCGTCGCCGCCGGCCGCCGGGTCGTCGACAGCCAGCTCGCGATGTCCGCCTGGGACAGCGCCGAGTGCCCCCTCACGTCGCGCGAGACCGAAGTCCTCCGCCTCACGGCGGAGGGACTCCAGGCCGTCGACATCGCGGCGCAGATGTTCCTGTCAGTCGGCACCGTCCGCAACTACCTGACCACGATCGTCAACAAGCTCTCCGCGCGCAACCGCGTCGACGCCATCCGGGTCGCCCGGGAGGCCGGCTGGTTGTGACCGGGTCGCCCCGTGGCGCTCCAGCCGCAGGGGCACCCTGGCGCAGAGCCGGAACTGGTCCGGCTGCTGGTCGACCGTCAGCGAGCCGCCGATCTCCTCGGCGCGTACGCACAGGTTGCGCAGCCCGTTCCGACCGCTGCCCGGATCCCTGGGCGGCCCGACGGCCAGGTCGTCGTTCACGATCTCGATCCAGGCGTCGTCCTGCGTCTGCCGGATGGTGATGTCGCAGCGCTTGGCCTTGCTGTGCCGCAGGATGTTGGTCACCCCCTCCCGCAGCACCGTGGCGAGCACCGTGCTCACCTGGACCGGCAGGTCCAGGTGGTCGCTGTCCAGCCGCACCTGGATGTCCGCGGCGGACAGCACGGACACGGCGGACCGGCACTCCTCCTCCAGCGACAGTTCGCGGTAGCCACTGGCGACGGTCCGCGCGTCGGAGAGCGCGACCCGCGATATCTCCAGGATCTCCAGCAGCTGGTCGCTCGCCTCCTGCGGTGACTTCTCCATCAGCCGGTGCACCAGCTCGATCTTGAGCGAGATGGCGGACAGGCTGTAGCCGAGCAGGTCGTGCAGGTCGCGGGCGAACCGCAGTCGCTCCCGCAGCACCGCCATGCGGGCGATCTCCGCACGGCTCTCCTGCACCTCGACGACGAGGGCGGTCAGCCGGGACAACCCGTACACCACGAGCCCCGTCGTGACGGTGGAGATCGCGGTGTAGAGCATGTCGATCGGCGCGCGGGTGAAGATCCACTGGGCGACGGCCATCGAGGCGACGATGAGGACGAAGGTCACCCACGCCGTGACCGCCCGTAGCACGAGCAGCACGCTGCCCGCCAGGAAGCCCGGCATGCCGACCCACGCCTGCCCGAAGGTCAGGATCGGCAGGTAGACCAGCGCGGCCTGGGTGGCGAGGACGCCGTAGCCCAGCGGCGTGCGCAGGCGTCCGTTGTCCCGGCCGTACCACAGCAACTGCATCGCCATCAGGACGGCGATGCACGTGAACGACAGCGCGATGGCCACCGGACCGACCGGCAGGAACATGACGTGGATGAAGCCGATGAGACTGATGCTTGCGAAGACGGCGGTGACGACGCCCATCGCGAGACGGGGCGCCGGTAGCGGCGCGGCCCCTCGCGATGATGAGCGCCCTGGTGTGACGGAGAGGTTCACGGCAGCAGCGCTCTCGTTTGCTCTAGCGCAGCCGGCGTACGCCCAGAGGCCAACTGGCCCCGTACCCGGTGTGGCCGGCCCCCCGCCAGCCGCGATGCCCGGTAGCGGGCGTCGATCCAACAACCACGACACACTCCCCAGTGATCGACCCGAGGGCGGGAGTGCCTCGTCGACCCGCGCAAGAACCCGGTGCGGCCGATCGGACGCCGACAGGCGTCGCACCCCACAGAGTTGTTACGCAACGCAAACGTTTTTGACGGATTCCCGGCCCCGAATTGCGATGTGCCCTTACGGACACCTTCCCCCTTGAGGGTCGACCTTTCCACAAAAAAATGACGGCCGTCAAGCCGTCCACCCCTGGCCGCCGCAGCGCGAAAGGGTCCTAATCGATGCTAGGGAACATTTGCCACCGTCACGTCATATCCTCTAGTAGGGACATTTGACGCGGGGGCCGCCGCGCGGTGGCGAGGGCCTACCGGGGCAGCGCCGGACGCCGCCGCGGGGCCGGTGCCAGGAGCGACACGAGGTCGCGGCGGGCCCGCGCGACGCGGGAGCGGATCGTGCCGACGGGACAGCCGCACAACTCGGCCGCCTCCGCGTAGCCGAGGCCGACGACCTGGGTGAGCACGAACGCGTCGCGGCGGGCCGCGGGCAGCGTGCGTACCGCGAGGTTGAGCGCGACCGTGTCGTCCGGGCCGGGCAGGTGGTGGGCCGCGGAACGCTCCGCGGTGGCCTGCCAGTCCTGGTTGGACACGATCCGGGGCCGGCTCGCGGCGGCGCGGAAGTGGTCGGCGGCCACGTGCCGCGCGATGGCCAGCAGCCAGGACCGTGCGTGGTGGCGCCCGGTGAACAGGTGCGCGCTGCCCAGCGCGCGGACGAACGTCTCCTGCGTCAGGTCCTCGGCGTCGGCGTGCCCCACCAGGTAGACCAGGAATCGCCAGACGTCACGCTGCGTGCTGCGCACGAGAGGATCCGCCGCGGAACGGTCGCCGCGCCCGACGGCCAGGGCCAGAGCCGTGACCGCGCTTTCTTCCAGTGGCTCCGACATGAATTCACGGTAACCATGCGGGATGCCGAGAAGAACGGATTCCAGTGGCAGTCCAGCCGGCCTCATCGCCGGGAACCAGAATTCGATGGAACCGTTCGGCCAGCGTGCCGGGCGTCCCGGGGACCGCGCGGCGCACGGGCGCGGGGAAGGCGGCGTCGGGCACGCGCCCGACGAGGGCCGCCCGCCCGGGGCGCGCCGCCCGCCCGACGGGGCGCCGCCCGGCCGGGTCCGGCCGGGCGGTGGGCATGTCCGCCGCACCCGGCTCAGCCCGTCTTGGCCAGCGGCCGGGCACCGTACGTGACGCGGACGACCCCGTCGTCGTGACGTTCCGTCTCGGCGGTGACCCCGAAGACCTCGGACAGCACCTGGGGCGTGAGCGCCTCCAGCACCGGCCCCGACGCGACCACCTCACCGCGGTCCAGCACGACGAGGCGGTCGCAGCTGCGCACCGCGAGGTCCAGGTCGTGCAGCACCGCCAGCGTGGTGACGGCCAGCGTGTGCACCAGTTCCAACAGCTCGAACCGGGCCCGGATGTCCAGGTGGTTGGTCGGCTCGTCGAGCACCAGGAGCTGCGGCTGCTGGGCCAGCGCCCGGGCGAGCAGCACCCGCTGCCGCTCGCCGCCGGACAGCGAGCCGTAGATCCGGTCCGCGTGCCCCAGCATGCCGGTGCGCTCCAGTGCGTCGGCGACGATGTCGTTGTCGTCGGCCGTCTCGCGGTCGAACACCCCCTTGTGCGGGGTCCGGCCCAACGCGGCGACCTCCCGCACGGTCAGGCCCGGCGGGGTGGGGCTGTTCTGCAACACGGCGGCGGTCCGCCGCGCGGCCGCCCGCGCCGACAGCGACCAGACGTCCTCGTCGCCGAGCAGCACCTGCCCGCCGGCGGGCCGGACCGACCGGTAGATGGTCCGCAGGAGCGTGGACTTGCCGCTGCCGTTGGGGCCGATCAGGCCGACGACCTCGCCGGGCGCGACCTCCATGCTGACGTCGCGGAGGATCGGCGTACCACCGATGGAGACGCACACCTGCTGCACCTGAAGCTTCATGAGTGGGACAGGCTCCTATCCCGGCGCATCAGCCAGATGAAGAACGGTGCGCCGAAGAGGGCGGTCAGGATGTTGAGGGGCAACTCGTTCGGCGGGTCGACCGTCCGGCACAGCAGGTCGACGATCACGAGGTAGACCGCGCCGACGAGGGCCGCGAGGGGCAGCACCCGGCGGTGGTCCACGCCGAACGCGAGCCGCACCAGGTGGGGCACCATCAGCCCGACGAAGCCGATGCCGCCGGCCACGGCGATGAGCACGCCCGCGAGCAGCGACGTCAGGACGATCGACACGATCCGCAGCCGCTTGACGTCGATCCCGAGGGCGGTCGCCGACTCGTCGCCGGTGACGAGCGCGTTGAACTGCCGGGCGTACATGGTCAGCAGCACGGTCACCGCGAGGACGACCACGCCCGCGACCTGGAGTTGCTCCCAGCGGGCGCCCGCGACGCTGCCGAGCAGCCAGAACATGATCTGGCGCATGTTGTTGGGCGTCGTCTGCAACTGGAGCAGGCTCGTGATCGAGGTGAACACGTAGCTGATCGCGACGCCCGCGAGCACGAGCCGGACCGGGTTGAGCCGGCCGTGCTGCTGCCCGAGGGTGAAGACCAGCGCCACCGCCAGCATCGCGCCGACGAACGCCGCGCCCGACACCCCGAGTCCGCCGGCCGCGCCGGCGCCCAGCGCCATCACGGTGACGGCGCCGACCGAGCCGCCCGCCGACACCCCGAGGATGAAGGGGTCGGCGAGCGGGTTGGCCACGAGGGCCTGCAACACGACGCCCGCGACCGCGAGCCCGGCGCCGCACAGCGCGGCCAGCAGCACCCGCGGGATCCGGAAGGTCCAGACGATCTGGTCGTGGGCCGGGTCCACGGCGGGGGTCGCCCCGGTCAGGTGCGCCCAGACGATCCGGCCGGTGTCGCCGATGGAGACCGGCACCGAGCCGACGGCCGCCGCGACGAGGATCAGGACGACCAGCAGTACGCCGAGCACGAGCAGGCACAGCGGCAGGGGCGCGCCGTGCAGGGGGGCCGGCCGGGTGGCGGGGCGCTTCGGCGCGGCCGACACCCGGTCGTTCGTGGAACGCGACAAGGTGGTCATGGCGCTCAGAACGCCTCGGGGTGCGCGGCCTGCGCGATCTTGGCGACCGCGAGGTGGTTGCTGGGGCCGAGGTAGATCGAGTCGGACAACACGACGTAGCGGTTGTTCTTCGCCGCGTCCCACTGCGGGAACTGGGCGAGCAGCTTCTTCGCGTCCGCGTCCGGATCCTTCGACATGTAGTTCACGACGAGCAGGACGTCCACGTCGGCCTTGGCGACCTGCTCGCGGGAGAGGTTGGCGAACATCTGGTCGGTGGCGCCCTCGAAGGCGTTCACCGCACCGGACTTGGCCATGATGTCGTTCCAGATCCCGTTGCCGCCGACCGAGCTGAACTCACCGCCCATCGCCATGCCGGGGATGATCAGCATGACCTTCTGCTTCGGCAGGCTCGCGGTCTTCGTCCCGACCTCGGCGATGCGCGCCTTCGAGTCGGCGATGATCTTCTCGGCGCGCTCGGACACCCCGAAGATGGCCCCGAGGTCGCGCAGCAGCGCGTAGCTGTCCTCGACGGTCGGCGTGCCGGAGACCGTGCCGACCTCGCCGCACGAGCTCTTCGGGGCGTACGTGTTGGCCCCGACGGCCGCGAGGTCGTCGCGGGTGGCGAAGCCCGCCTCGGCGCGGAAGCCGCCGTCGTACGTGGAGATCACGAAGTCGGGCGTCAGCCCGATCATGGCCTCGCGCGGGATGTCCGACATGTCGTTGAGCTTGATGTTGCCCGTCGGCAGCTTCTTGATCGCGTCGACCCGGCCGTCGACCTCGGAGGCGCCGTAGGACTGCGCGTTGGCGACGATCCGGTCGGCGACGCCGAGCTCCAGCAGCGCGGAGACCTCCGCGACCGACCCGCCGTTCATCACGACCACGCGGCTCGGCGCCTGCTGGTAGGTGTACTTCTTGCCGCAGTTGGTGATCGTCACCGGGTAGCCCGCCTTCGGCGGGTCGTCCGACTGGCCGGCCTCGCTCTTGGCCGTCGAGCAGGCCGTCGTGAGAAGCAGGGCGGCGATGGCCGCCGCGAGGGGGAGTCGCTTGAGTTTCATCCGGTCCTCCGAGCAGTTGACGTGGCGACGGGCGACGGCGCCGCCGCCTCTTCCGGTTCCGCTGCCGCGGCCGCGGGCTTGGGCAGGTGGTGCAGACGGACACTGACCAGGCCGGCGCAGATCGCGGAGGCCGCGAGCAGGAGCGCGGTGACCGCGAAGGCCGTCGCGTGGTCGGCGAAGGGCACGTCGGGGTCGCCGGGCGTCGCGCCGAGCACGGTGCGGTAGCAGACCCCCGCGACCGCGACCCCGAGCGCCAGGCCGAACTGCGTCACGGTGGTCGCCATGCCGGACGCCGCGCCCGCCTCGGCGGGCCTGACCCGGCCGAGGATCCCGGCCACCAGGGGTGAGACGACCAGGCCCTGCCCGAAGCCGGCCAGCGTGACCACCGCGACGAGCATGGGCGCCTGCGCGGACTCGGGCGCCTGGACGACGGCCGCGCTGGCCAGCAGGACGGCGGCGAGCAGGCCGCAGCCCACGGCCGGGGTCGGCGCCGAGACCAGGCGTGCCACCCGGCGGCTCGCCGCGGAGCCCAGCGAGAAGCCGATCCCGAGCGGTACGAACATCAGCGCCGCCGTGAGCGGCGTGAAGCGCAGCCCCGTCTGCAGGTAGTAGGTGAACACGAGGAAGAGCCCCGAGTTCGTGGCGAACAGCGCCAGCACCGTCAGCAGGGACAGCCGCATCCCGGGGGCGGTGACGACCCGCGGCGGGAACAGCGGCTCGCCGCCCTCGCGGTGCAGGCGCCGCTGCTGGCGCACCAGCACGACGGCCAGGACGAGGGCGAGCGGCACGCCGAGCCACAGCCACGGCGAGCCGTCCGTCCCGAAGACCAGGGGCACGAGCAGGGCGGGGGCCGCCACGATGGTGAGCGCCGCGCCCGCGAGGTCGAGGCGGTGCGGCGCCTTCGGCACGGTACGCGGAAGGATCCCGCCCAGCGCCAGGATCGCGATCCCGACGGGCACGTTGATGAGCAGCGCCGGCCGCCAGCCGAGGCCGAAGAGGTCGGCCTCGACGATGAGACCGCCGCCCGCGATGCCGCTGATCACGCCCAGGCCGATGACCACGCCGTAGACGCTGATGGCCCTCGCCAGCCGGTCCGGGTCCTGCATCGTGGCCCGGATGATCGCGAGCACCTGGGGTGCCATGAACGCCGCCGTGGCGCCCTGCAGGAAGCGGGCCACGATGAGCAGGTCGGCGTCCGGCGCGATGCCGCACAGCAACGAGGTCACCGTGAAGCCGGCGACGCCCCAGAGGAACACCGTGCGGTGGCCCATCCGGTCGCCGAGCCGCGCGCCGGTGACCATCAGGGCCCCGAAGGCGATCACGTACGCGGCGCCGACGAACTGGATCTGGTCGAAGCCCGCGTCGAGGTCGCGCTGGATGGACGGGCTGGCCACGTTGACGACGAAGCCGTCCACCTGGGTCATGAACGTCGCGGCGAGAACCGCGCCGAGTCCGAGCCACTCACGCCGTTCGCTCATGTTGCCCTCCGAAGGTCGCCGACAGGTGCGAGTACGGCGCCGACCCGCGCCAGGGGACCGGCGGCGAGCATGCCGTCGTGGGTGCAGTCCAGCCGGTGCACGTCGATGCGCCCGTCGACGTGTGGCTCCCAGCTCCGCGGGCCGGGCCAGTCCGGTGTCTTGCCGTCGGTCGCCTCGATGACCAGCACGTCGCCGCCGAGGCGCCGGGGCGTCCAGCCGGCGGCGAGCCGCGAGTTGCGCGCGAAGGCGTCGTACGCGAGGCGACGCTGCGTCTCGTCGAGGCCGCCGAGCACGGCCTGGCCGAGCACTGCGGCGGCCGCGGCGTGCTCGGCGGGCGGCGGCAGGTCCCGCCAGGCGGCCGGCACCGGATACGAGTCGAGCAGCGCGAGCAGGGCCACCGCCTCGCCGGCCTCCGCGAGCTGCGTGGCCATCTCGTGGGCCACCAGGCCGCCGAACGAGGCGCCGAGCAGGTGGTAGGGCCCGGCGGGCTGGATCTCACGGATGCGGCGCACGTGGTCGGCGGCCAGGTCGGCGACGCTCGCGCACCCGGCGGCGGTGACCGACTGGAGTCCGTACACCGGGCGGTCGGGCAGGCTCGCCAGCAGCGCGGCGTACGACCACGCCAGCCCGGTCGCCGGCGCGACGCAGAACAGCGGCGGCCCGCTCCCCCGCGTCCGCAGCGGGAGCAGCACCTCCGTCGAGCCGCCGCCGGTGTCCGTGGCGAGCGCCGGCGCGAGCTTCGCGACGGTCGGCGCCTCGAACACCGTCCGGATGCTGATCTCCACGCCGAACTCGGCGCGTACCCGGCCCATCAGCCGGGCGACGAGCAGGGAGTGCCCGCCGAGCGAGAAGAAGTCGTCGTCGATGCCGACCTCCGGCAGGCCGAGCAGGTCGGCGAAGAGACCGCACAGCACCGCCTCGCGGTGGTCGCGGGGCGCGCGGCCGCCGACCGTCGCGGCCAGGTCCGGCGCGGGCAGCGCCGCGCGGTCGAGCTTGCCGTTCGTGGTACGCGGGATCGCCTCCAGCGCGACGAACGCGGGCGGCACCATGTAGTCGGGCAGCCGCTCCGCCACGAACTGCCGCAGCGCGGCGGGCTCCGGCGCGGCGTCGCCCACCGGCACGACGTAGCCGACGAGCCGCACCTGACCGGGCGCGTCCTCGCGGGGCACCACCGCCGCCTGGGCGACCGCGGGGTGGGCCAGCAGGACCGCCTCGATCTCCCCCGGCTCGATGCGGAAGCCCCGGATCTTGACCTGGTCGTCCGCGCGGCCGAGGAACTCCAGGGTGCCGTCGCGCCGCCAGCGGGCGAGGTCGCCGGTGCGGTACATCCGGCTGCCCGGGGGCCCGAAGGGATCCGTCACGAACCGCTCCGCGGTCTGCTCCGGACGGTCGTGGTAGCCGCGGGCGACCGGCGCCCCGGCGAAGTACAGCTCGCCCACCGTGCCGGGCGGCACGAGCCCGCGCGCCGGGTCCAGCACGTACGCCCTGGTGTTGGTCAG
This sequence comes from Micromonospora sp. NPDC048868, assembly GCF_043198195.1. Classification (NCBI taxonomy): domain Bacteria; kingdom Bacillati; phylum Actinomycetota; class Actinomycetes; order Micromonosporales; family Micromonosporaceae; genus Micromonospora; species Micromonospora sp. NPDC048868. Next base: position 18,784 of record NZ_JBICUN010000027.1, on the reverse strand, counting down.
CGGCCTGCCCACGATCGGCTCGGCGCTCTCGGAGAGCCGGCACCAGAGGGTGTCGACGGTGCACTCGGTGGGGCCGTACAGGTTGTAGACGGTCGTGCCGGCGTCGCGCAGGGCCGTCCAGAGCGCCGGGCCGGTGGCCTCGCCGCCGAGCGCGAGCACGGCGGGCCGGTGCCGGCCGGCGTCGAGGAAGCCGTTCGCCACCAGCTCCTCGGCGTACGTGGGGGTGATGTCCATGAAGTCGATCTGGTGCCGGTCGACGTAGTCGAGCATCGCGGCGGGGTCCCGGCGCCGGTCGTCGTCGACGAAGTGCAGCTCGTGGCCGTCGAGCAGCCACAGCAGGCCCTCCCACGACGTGTCGAACGACAGCGACGCGGACAGCGCGGCCCGGCACACCCGGCCGGCGGCCGCCGGCCGGATCATCGTGTCGCGGTGGTGGTGGAAGAGGTTGACCAGACCACGGTGCTCGACGACGACGCCCTTCGGCACGCCGGTGGAGCCGGACGTGTAGATGAGGCAGGCCGCGTGCTCCGGCGCGAGGCCGGTGTCCGGTACGGGCGCGTCGGGCGCCCCGGCCAGCTCCGCGACGGTCGCGGGGGCGTCCACGAGCAGGACCGGTACCTCCGACTGCCGGTGCCCGGCCCACAGCGCCTCGGTGGCGAGCAGCACGACCGGTGCGCTGTCGGCGAGCATCGCCGCGACCCGCCGGGCGGGCAGGTCCGGGTCGACGGGCACGTACGCGGCGCCGGCCTTGAGCACGGCGAGCAGCGCCACGATCGCCTCGGAGGTGCGGGGCAGCAGGAGCCCCACGTGCCGGTCGGGGCCGGCCCCCCGGGCGACGAGCAGGTGGGCGAGGCGGTCGGCGCGGCGGTCGAGTTCGGCGAAGGTCAGCGTGGCGTCGCCGGCCACCAGCGCCGTACGGTCCGGCGTCGCGGCGGCCTGTGCCGCGAACAGCGCGGGTACGGTCACCGCCGGCAGGGGCCGGGCCGTGTCGTTCCACTCCTCCAGGAGGAGCCGGCGCTCGCCGTCGAGGAGCAGGTCGACGTCGGCGACCGGAGTGTCGGCGGCGTCGGTCACGCGGCGCAGGAAGGCCAGGAACCGGGTCAGGTGACCGGTGAGCTCCTCGTCGTCGTAGCAGTTCGGGTTGGCGTCGAGGACGATCCGCAGTCCGCTGCCGTCCGCCCGGTCGTACACGTGGACCACCAAGTCCTCGACGAGCCCGGCGCTGACGTTGTGCACGACGCCCCGGTGCCCGGCGAAGCGCAGGCCGTAGTCGAACGGCATGATGTTGACCGACGGGCCGAACAGCTTGCGCTCGCTGGCGACCATCCGCAGGTCCCGGCGCAGTTGCTCGTAGCGGTAGCGCAGGTGCGGGCGCCCGGCCCGCAGCTCCGCCGCGACCTGCGCGGTGAGGCCCGCCAGCGTGGCGGTGGGCTCGACGCGGACCCACAGCGGCACGACGTTGGTGACCATGCACGGCACCCGCAGCGACACCGAGCCGAGCCGCGACATGACCGGCAGCGCGAGCGTCAGCTCGTCCGCGCCGGTCATCCGGTGCAGGTACGCCGCGAAGGCCGCGATGACGGCCTCGCTCCACGTCGTTCCGGTGGCCTTCGCGACCGCCTTCAACGCGTCGATGCCGGCGGCGTCGAGGTCCGCGGTGGCGCGCAGCACCGTCCGCGCCAGCTTCCCCGTGCGGCGGGCGAGCACCACCGGCGCCGGCCTGCCCTGCGCCCGGGACGTCCAGTGCTCGCGGGCGGCGGCGTACCTGTCCGAGTCGGCGTAGGCCCGGTCCTCGTCGACCACGGCGGCCAGCGACCCGAACGTCCGGGGCGGGGGTTCACGCCCCTCGACGAGGGCGGTGTAGAGCTCGGCGACCCGGCGGGCGACCAGGGACAGCCCGTACCCGTCCAGGGCGATGTGGTGCACCCGCTGGTACCACAGGAGGTGGTCCGGGCCGAGCCGGACGAACGCCTGCCGGAACAGCGGGTCCTTGCGCAGGTCGACGGGGGTGTCGAGGTCCGCGCGCATCCAGGCCGTCGCGGCGGCGAGCGGGTCCGCCTCGGCGCTGGTGTCGATGGTGTGCAGCGGCCACGACCCGTCGTCGCGGGGGCGTTGCCACGGGCGCCCGTCGGCGTCCTCCTCGAACACCACGTTCAGTGCCTCGGCCTCGCCGACGGCCCCGCGCACGGCCGCCTCCAGCAGCCGCGCGTCGACCGGGCCGCGGATCTCCACGTACTCGGCGGTGTTGAAGGCGGGGCTGTCCGGGTCGAACTGCTGACCGGTCCAGATGCCCTCCTGGGCGGCGCCCAGCGGCAGCGGCTCAGCCATCGCCGCCCACCAGCAGCTTCACCCAGTGCTCCACCGTCGGCCGCTCGGCCAGATCGACGAAGCTGACCTCGGCGCCGGCGTCGCGCCACCGCTCGATGAGCGTCATCAGCCGCACCGAGTCCAGGCCGCAGTCGAACAGATCCTCCGCGTCGAAACTCTCGTCCGGGCGACGGTGGAGCATCTCGGCGACGTCCGCCCTGATCGTCGCCGCCGTCAACTGACCTGCCACGTCATGCCTCTCGACCTCGTGCGATGTGGACACCGGTGGGATCCGACGGTCGACGCCGTCGGATCCCACCGCGGATCGAACGTCCGTGCGGGACTAGGCGGCGTCCACGTCGTCGTAGACGGTGACGCGGTAGGACACGGCCGGCTCCGGCGTCGCGGTGTGCAGCGCCCGGTGGACCAGGCTCTGGTTGTCCCAGAGGAGCATGTCGCCCTTCTCGAACGTCTGGAGGTGGATGTTCTCGTGCTCGTAGGTGCGGTCGAGCTGGCCGGTGGCCGTGAGCAGCTCGGCCAGCAGTTCCGGCCGGTCGTTGCCGTCCGCGTCCTGCACCGACAGGGTGAAGCCCTCGCTCAGGTAGAGCAGGGTCTCGTCCGTGTGCGGGTGCGGGAACGCGAGCGGGCTCGTCACCGGCGGGGTCTTCGCGTTGACCTCGTCGATGATCTCCGAGATCGGCCGGTAGACGTCGGTCGGCCGGATCTTGAAGTACCGCAGCACGCTGTGCGTCGCCGTCTTGTCCTTGACGGCCAGCTTCAGCTCCTCGGAGAGCTGCTCGTAGGCGGTCGCCAGGTTGATGAAGTAGGTGCCCCGGTTCTTCGACGGCACGACCTGCGGGTAGATCATGGTGATGTCGAACGGACGCGGCATGAACTGGTAGTCCGAGTGCCAGAACTTGCCGGTCTTCGGCACCCCGATCTGGCGGCCGTCCTCCTCCTTGACGTTGGAGGAGACGAACACCTCCTTCACCTCGGGGTGGTGGTAGACCGGCTCGTAGTACTCTGCGACCCGGCCCAGCCGCTGGCCGAGCGCCAGGAACTGCTGCGGCGACAGGTCCTGGTTCTTCAGCACGACGATCTTGTTCGAGTAGATGGCCTTCTTCAGCTCGACGATGTCCTCCGGCGAGGCGGTTTCCGCGTCGAAACCCTCCACGATCACGCCGAACTTCTTTCCAGCCTGCGGGGTGATTTTCATTCGCACTCCTCTGAGCGGTGGTCCCGGGCTCCGCGTACCTCAGTAGTCGCGTCCGGTCGGTCAACAGTTCCCGCCCCGACAGATGTGCGGGGCCGAATTGCCTGCTCAATTACCGCGCTGTGGGTTCACATTTCCGCGAACTCCTCTGCGAGTCTCGGCCTGCCTCTCCCACAGCACCTGGGCGTGACAGGCGTGGATGACGGCAGCGGCGCTGTGCGGGTCGTCGCGTACGACGAAGTGACCGCTGCCGGGAATGACGTAGTGCTGCGCCCTCGGGAGCACCCGCCGGGCCCGCAGCGCGTCGCGCAACGGGACCACGCGGTCCTGGTCGGCCCAGACGAGGTTCACCGGCGTCGTGTCGGTGGCGTCGGCGCGGAACGAGTAGAGCCCCGCGTACCGGCTCAGGGCGGACAGGTCGCTGGTGATCATCGAGTTCACGTCGGCGGCGGCCACGTCCGGCCGGAGGGCGGCGGGCCGGGCCGACACGCTGCCCATGACCATCCTGCGGACCACCCCCCGGTTGAGCAGCCGCCCCCGCGTCCTCGGCCCCACCGCGGCGGTCATCCGCAGGATCGCGTGGGTCCGCACCACGCACATCGAGGCGTGGCAGACCGCCCGGAACCCGATGCTGCACAGGGCGGTCACCGCCGCGACGGGCACCCGACGCGCCAGTTCGAGCGCGATCACCCCGCCGAGCGAGTGCCCGACCACGTGCGGCCTGCGCAGCCCCAGCGCGGCGATCCGCTCCGCGACGTACTCGGCGAGCCTCGGCACGACGTCCCGGTCGTACGCGAGCCCCGGCACGCTGCCATGACCGGGCAGGTCGATCGCGAGGGTCCGGGCGAAGCCCGGGATGCGTTCGACGACGGCGTCCCAGCTCGCCCGGCCGAGACCGGCCGCGTGCAGCAGCAGGAGCTGAGGATCCTCCGCGAGCCGGCTCGGCTCGGCCATGGTGCGGCTCCGTTTCTTTCCGTACGGGACGTGCGCGCTCGACGCGTCAGGAGGCGGTGACCATCGGGGCGCGCGACGCCTCCGTCGTGTCGGCCCGGTCCGGGAGTTCGTTGCCGGCGAGCGCCTTGAACCGCCGCAGCCGCAGGCTGTTCGACACCACGAACACCGAACTGCCGGCCATGATCAGACCCGCCAGCATCGGATTGAGCAGCCCGCTCGCCGCGAGCGGGATGGCCGCGACGTTGTACGCGAAGGCCCAGAACAGGTTGCCCTTGATCGTGCCGAGGGTGCGCCGCGACAGCCGGATGGCGTCCGCGACCACCCGCAGGTCGCCCCGGACCACCGTCAGGTCGCCGGACTCGATCGCCACGTCGCTGCCGGTGCCCATCGCGATGCCCAGGTCGGCCTGCGCGAGGGCGGCGGCGTCGTTGACGCCGTCGCCGACCATCGCGACGACCTTGCCGTCGGCCTGGAGCCGCTTGACCAGATCGACCTTCCCGGCGGGGAGGACCTCGGCGACCACGTCGTCGATCCCCACCTCCGCCGCGATCGCCGCCGCCACCGCGGAGTTGTCGCCCGTCAGCAGGATCGGGTGCAGCCCGAGCCGCTTGAACTGCGCCACCGCCGCCGCGCTTGTGGACTTCACCCGGTCGGACACGACGAGCATCCCCCGCAGGGCGCCGTCCCAGCCGACCATGACCGACGTACGGCCCGCCGCGTCGGCCGTCGCCCTGGCGGCGACCAGCTCCGGGGGCAGGTCGGTCGCCCACGCGCCCAGCAGCGACGCCCGGCCGACGACGACCTCGTGCCCGTCGACGGTGCCGCGCACGCCGACGCCGGCCTCGCTGGCGAAGTCCGTGACCGGGGGCAGTTCGCCGCACCGGTCCCTGGCTCCCGCGACGACGGCCCGGGCGATGGGGTGCTCCGACGCGCTCTCCAGTGCGCCGGCGAGCCGCAGCAGCTGGACGTCGTCCTCCCCGTCGACGGGCACGACCTCCACGACGGACATCTCGCCGGTGGTCACCGTGCCGGTCTTGTCGAGCACGACGGTGTCGACGGTCCGCGTGGACTCCAACACCTGCGGTCCCTTGATGAGGATGCCGAGCTGGGCGCCCCGGCCGGTGCCGACCAGCAGCGCGGTCGGCGTCGCCAGTCCCAGCGCGCACGGGCAGGCGATGATCAGTACGGCCACGGCAGCGGTGAACGCGGCCGCCGCCGGCTGGCCGGAGCCGAGCCAGTAGCCCAGCGTGGCGAGCGACAGCGCGATCACCCCGGGCACGAACACCGCCGACACCTGGTCCGCGAGCCGCTGGACGGCGGCCTTGCCGGTCTGCGCGTCCTCCACGAGCCTGGCCATCTGCGCGAGCTGCGTCTCGCCGCCCACCTTCGTGGCGCGGACGACGAGCCGCCCGCCGGCGTTCACCGTCGCGCCGACGACCTCGTCACCCGGTCCCACCTCGACCGGCACGGACTCGCCGGTGAGCATGCTCGCGTCGACCGCCGAGGAGCCCTCCTCCACGACGCCGTCGGTCGCCACCTTCTCGCCGGGCCGCACGAGGAACCGGTCGCCGACGGCGAGCGCCGAGATCGGCACGATCGCCTCGGCGCCGTCGCGCAGCACCGTCACGTCCTTGGCGCCCAGCGACAGCAGCGCGCGCAGCGCGGCGCCGGAGCGGCGCTTCGCGCGGGCCTCGAAGTACCGGCCGCAGAGGATGAACAGGGTCACGCCCGCGGCGACCTCCAGGTACATGTTGCCCTCGCCGGGCGTCCGCTCCAGGGTGATCCGGAACGGGTGCCGCATGCCGGGCACGCCGGCGGTGCCGAGGAACAGCGTGTACAGCGACCACACGAACGCGGCGAGCGTGCCCACCGAGACCAGCGTGTCCATCGAGGCGGCGGCGTGCCGGAGGTTGGCGAAGGCGGCCCGGTGGAACGGCCACGCCCCCCACACCACGACCGGCGCGCTCAACGTGAGGCAGGCCCACTGCCAGTACTCGAACTGGAGCTGGGAGAACATCGACATCGCGATGACCGGCACCGCCAGCACGGCGACGACCCAGAGGCGGTGGCGGGCCGCCCGCAGCTCACGGTCGTGCTCGGCCTCCTCCGCGGCCGCCGGATCCGGGACGTCCGCCGCCGGTGCCGCGGGCGGCAGCGCCGGCCGGGCCGTGAAGCCGATCTCCTCGACGGCGGCGATCACCGTCTCCCGCGAGACCTGGGGCGCGACCAGAACCTTCGCCTTCTCGGTGGCGTAGTTGACGGTCGCCTCCACCCCGTCGATGTCGTTGAGGCGCTTCTCGATACGCGCCGCACAGGCCGCGCACGTCATGCCACCGATCAACAGTTCCAGGTGGTTCTCCGCCCTGGCCACGCGCGGCTGCACCGGCCGGGCCGTGAAGCCGATCTCCTCGACGGCGGCGATCACCCGCGCCTGCGTGAGCCCGGGCGGGAGGAGCACCTTCGCCTTCTCGGTGGCGTAGTTGACGGTCGCCTCCACCCCGTCGATGTCGTTTAGGCGCTTCTCGATGCGCGCGGCGCAGGCCGCGCACGTCATGCCACCGATCAGCAGTTCCAGGTGGTTCTCAGCCGTGGCCATGCTCGGTGCCCCCCTCCGTGCCGCCGCCGGTCGTGTCGGCCGGGACAGCGGCTCCGCCGTTGCGCACGGCCTCCTCGTTGCGGGCCTTGGCCGCCGCGAAGGCCTCCTCGCTCAGGCCGTGCGGCGGCGGGTTGGGGCCCTTCACGCGCAGGGTGAACGACGCCGTGCGCACGACGCCCTGGTGCTGGAAGTCCAGGAACAGCCGGTAGTCGCCGAAGCTCGGCGCGGTGGCGTGGAACAGGACGTCCGGACCGGGCGCGGTCTGCCCGTCGCCCGGCGTGCCGTCGGGGTGGACGTGCAGGTACGCCATGTCGCCGTCGCGCAGCGCGACCAGGTGCCCGAAGGCGCCGAGGTACGGTTCCAGGTCGGTGACCGGCTTGCCGTCCTTCGCGACGCTGAGCGTCAGCTTGCCGCTCTTGCCGGGCGTCAGCTCGCCGCCGAGGGTCACCGTGTAGCCGTCGACCGTCGAGGTGGTCGACGGCGCGGGCAGCGCCTCCGGCCGGTAGTCGCCCGACACCGACACGTCCGCCCCGAGCGTCTCGCCGTGGATGCCCCACAGCGGCATGTAGTCGGCGAAGACGCGGTACTCGCCCGCCGCCGCGAAGGTCAGCGGCACCCGCCACACGCCGTCCGAGCCGAGGTTCGGGTGGACGTGCTGGAAGTTCGACAGGTCGCGCCGCGCCACGATCAGGTGCATCAGCTTCTCGTGCTGCGGCTTGTACTTCACCAGCGGCGTGCCGTCGTGCTGCAGGATCTGGAAGGCGAAGGTCTGCTTCGTGCCCGCCCGGACGTTGTCCGTGATCACCTTCAGGTTCATGCTCTCGTGGTTGATGGTCAGGCCGTACGAGGACTCCTCGGCCACGGCGGCCGGCTTGGCGGCGGGTGCGGCCGCGGGTGCGGCGGTCGGCGGCGGCCCGACCACGCGGCCGACGGTGTAGGCGCTACCCAGCACCAACACCAGGGCGAGCGCGAACGCGCCGAGCTTCGTCAAGGTCTTCATGAATAACCGTCCTGTTTCGACAGGGTTGGCGTGGAAGCGGGCAGGGTTTCAGGGGTGCGGTGGTCGGCCGGTGGGCTCACCGGTCCCCACCGGGGTCCGGGCCGGATGTCCGGCCCCACCGCAGCAGGCACGCCCCGAGCGACATCCCACCGCCGAACGCCAGCAGGAGGACGAGGTCGCCGTCGCGGAGCAGCCCGGCCCGGTTGGCGTGGTCGAGGGTGAGCGGCACCGAGGCGCTGCCGACGTTCGCGTACTCCTCCACCGTGCGGTGCGTGTGCGCGGCGGTCAGCCCGCACGCGCGTACCAGCTCGTCGAGGAGCAGGCCGTTGGGCTGGTGCGGCACCACGTGCGCGACGTCCGCCGCGCCGACGCCCGCCCTGGCCAGCAGCTTGTCCACGAACGGCGGGACGTCCTGGAGGACGAGCTCGGTGACGCCGCGGCCGTGCATGCGGAAGAAGTGGCCGCCGTCCGCCACCGTCGTCGCGGACGCCGGCAGCCTGCTGCCGCCCGCCGCCACCCCGATCAGGCCGCTGGCGTCGCCCCGGCTGGCCAGCTCGTACTCGACGACACCGCGCCCCGGTGCCGTCGTCCCCACGACGGCCGCGCCGGCGCCGTCGCCGAACAGCACGGCCGTGCGCCGGTCGTCGAAGTCGAGGATGCGCGAGTACACGTCGGCGCCGACCACGAGCGCGTGGGTGCCGGGCCGGTCCGCCACCAGCGACTGCGCCAGCACCAGGGCGTGCACGAATCCCGCGCACACCGCGTTGACGTCGAAGCACGCGGCCCCGTACGCGCCGAGACGGTCCTGCACCAGGCAGGCCGTCGGCGGCTGCGGGTGGTCCGGGGTCGACGTCGACACGATGAGGTAGTCGACGCGGTCGGCGCCGATGCCCGCGTCCCGCAGGGCGCGGGACGCGGCCCGCACGGCCAGGTCCGACGTGGCCTCCTCCGCCGCCGCGAACCGGCGCGAACGAATGGCGGTCTTGCGTACGATCCATTCCGGGCTGGCGCCCGGTACGCGACGCGCGATTTCCTCGTTCGGCAATGCTCGCGTGGGCACCCAGGATCCGGTGCCCAGAATTCCGACGGATGAGGACACAGCAGCCTCCAGAGAGGAGAGGCATTTCGTGTCTGCAAATTAGCCGAGTCGAACCATCGGCCGCAATCACGTTCGCCATCTGTCGACACGACTCGAAGCGCAAATTACCGAGCGATGGCGGTAACAATTTCAGGGCGATGGAACGCGCAATTTCCGGGCCGCCCGGGAACCCGCAGACGACACACCGGCGCACGGTTCACCCGTGCAGTTCTCCCGGGTCGTACGTGACACGCGGGGATGGGATCCGGCGCGTCCCCGCCGCCATGCTGACGGCACGACCGAGCGCGTGGCGACGCCCGCGGCTCGGCCGGCGACCCGCGGGGCGGACCGGCGCCCGCCGGCGCCCACGCGACCAGGACCGGACGGAGGCCCTCCGATGACAGCGCAGCTCCTCGAGACCACCCACCGCACGGGCGAGCCCGGCGGGTGGCGGCCCCGGGACGCGACGGCGGGGACGGATCCACGTCGGCACGAACCGACCGTAACCGATACCATGCATTCCGTGGTGACCGTGATCCGGCAGGCGACGACACCGAGCGCGCCGCTGCCCGGGTCGGCGCGTCCGGGCGTGCCGGGGCCCGGCACGCGCCACGTCCGCCGGGAGCCGTGGCGTTGATGGTCACCGGGAGCCGGCCCACCGGCCTGACGGGGACCCCCGCCGCGCCGGCTGACGCCCTGTCCACCCCGGGCATGCGGCGGGCGAGGCTGTGCATCCTGGCGGGCGCCGCGAGCGGCGTGGCCGCCTGCGTACTGCTCGCCGCCCTGGAGCTGCGTCGCGAGCCCGACCCGCGCGGGATCGTGCTCGGCGCGGCGGGGTCGCTGCTCCTGGTCCTGGCGCTGGCCGCGGCGCTGTACCGGTCGGTCATGCCGTGGCGGGCGACGACGACCGGCCGGTGGCTGGTCACCGGCTGCGCCACGGCCGCCGTGCTGTCCGTCCCGCTCGTCGGGCCGGTCGGCGACACCCCGGGGCGGGCCTGGGCGTTCGTGGGGGCCGCGCTCGTCGGGGCCGCGCCGCTGCTGCTGCCGGTCCGGTGCGCGGTGACCCTGATGGCCGGGACGGTGCTGGTGGCCGCGGCGACGGCCTGGTGGCTCGGCGGTCCCGTGCGCGACGCGGTGACCGTCACGGCGATGCTCGGGCTGACGGTGGCGACGTGGAACGTGCTGCACCTGTGGTTCTGGACGTTCCGGGCGCAGGCCCGGGAGGGGCACGACGCCCTGGCCCGGCTGGCGACGGCCGAGGAACGGCTGCGGTGCGCCCGGGACGTCTACGCCCTGCTCGCGAACGAGCTGTCGGCGCTCGTCCTCAAGGCGGAGCTGGCGTCGCGGCTGGCAATGGTCGACGGGGAGCGGACCAGGAAGGAGACCGCCGAGATGCGGGCGCTCGCGGCGGCCGCGTCGGCCCGGATGCGCGAGGCCGTGCACGGCTACCGCAGCGTCGGCCTGCGCGAGCAGGCGGAGACGGTGGCACGGGTGCTGCGCAACGCCGGTGTGCGGTGCTCCGTGACGCAGCCGGAGCGCGACCTGCCGCCCGCGCTCACCGGGCCGCTGGTGTCCGTGCTGCGCGAGGCCGGCGCCCACGTGCTGCGGCACGGCGAGGCGCGGTGGTGCACGATCGAGATCACCGGCGAGGCGTCCGGGGCGCGGCTGACGGTGGTCAACGACGGGGCCGGCGACGGGGCGCCGGACCTCGACGGCAGCGGGCTGCCGGAGCTGGCCGACCGGCTGCGGGACGCGGGCGGCACGCTGCGCACCTGGCGGGGGAACGGCACGTTCACCGTGCAGGCCAGCGTCCGGGCCGGGTCTTGACCGGGCCCGACAGCAGCACCCGCCGCAACGGACGACGGACCGCGCCCACCTCGCCGGTGGGCACGGTCCACCGCGCGCCGATCAGCCGGTGGCCGTCAGCGTCCCGCCGGGCAGGAGGCACTCGTCGGCCGTGGGCCACCGCGTCGGGTCGTCGCCGAGGGTGACGAGTTCGGCGACCTGGAGGCGACACCACGGCGACACGGAGATGTCGCCGGTGCCGACCGCGTACACGAAGTCCGCCCAGGCGACCCACTCGAAGTCGCCGATGGCGGCCGGGTCGGGGGTCGGGCGGTCGTCGGTCACCACCCGGAACACCGGAGACACGGCGTTCTCCGCCACCCCGTTGTCCATCGTGGCGCGGTACCGGAAGGCGGGCAGGACCAGCTCCGGCGCGGGCGCGGCCAGGCCGAGCTCGGCGCGTACGGTGCGGGTCACCGCCGCGGGGACCGGTTCTCCCGGCACGGGGTGCCCGTAGCACGAGTTCGTCCAGATCCCCGGCCAGGTGCGCGTGCGGTCGCTGCGCATGGTGAGCAGCAGCTTCGCGTCGCTGGTGAAGACGTAACAGGAGAACGCCAGGTGCAACGGCGTACGCAGGTGGTGCACCGTCGCGCCCTCGGTGACGCCCACCGGCCGTCCCTCCTCGTCGAGCAGCACGACCTGCGCCATGGTGTCCCTCCCCACCGGGGCTCAGCTCGCCTGTGCGAAGGCGGCGGCGATCACGGTTCCCCAGCCGGTGCTCGCCACCTGCAACGGCACCAGCTTCGCCCGGGGCCGCAGGAACGCCAGCGCGTCCGTGAGGGGCTTGCCGCGCACGCCGCGCCAGGTGCCCGACACGTGCACCAGCGCGAACGCGATGGCGGCGATCATCGGCACGGCACCCCAGGTGAAGCCGCCGATGGCGAGCACCGACACGCACACCGTGGAGCCGCCGACCGCGATCAGCCCGCTCGCGACGGCCATCGCGCGGGTCAGCCCCAGCGCGCGTACGCACGTGCGGATGTTGAACGCCGCGTCCTCCGGCCAGTCCTCGGCCGTGTTGACCATGACGATGCCGACCTGGTTCAGCCCGAAGCCGATGATCACGGCCAGCAGCGGCCACGACAGCTCACCGGGCACCGACCGGACGACGACGAGCATCGGCAGCCAGATCAGCACGGCGGCGAGGCCGGGGATCTGCCCCACGCCGGAGCTCTTCAGGTGGACCGGCGGGATGGAGTACTGGGCGCCGATCCAGAGGGTGAACGCGACCAGGGGCAGGATGTCCCAGTGCCCGGTGCGGAAGGTGAAGTAGGTCGCGAGGGCCAGCACACCCGCGCCGGTGGCGGCGATCTGCCACCGCACGTTGCGCAGTCCCAGCCCGTACACCGCCTGGGACAGCCACGTCTTGTACACGGCGTCGACGTCGCGGTCGGCGTACGCGTTGGTCATGTCGATGAAGTGCATGATGGACAGCGCCATCACGATCACCAGCGCGAAGTGGACCGAGGCCAGGGTGCTCAGGTCGTCGACCGACAGCAGCGACGGGATCGCGTAGATGGCCAGCATCACGGGCAGGAACTCGACCCGGCGGATGCGGATGGAGTGGTAGATCGGGCGCCGCGCGGTGGCCGGCGCCGGTGTGGACGCGCCCGCGCGCGCCTCTTCGACGGTCATGGTGTCTTCCTTCGGGGTTGAGGACCTTCGGTGGCACCGCGAGCGCCCCTGACGGGGGTCAGAGGATCTGGATCCGCTGGAGGTGCCGGGAGGAGTTGCCGCGGAAGGCGTTGCGACCGTGCAGCAGCGCCTGGTTGTCGACGACCACGATGTCGCCGTCGACCCACTCGTGGTGGTAGCAGACGTCCGGGTGGTGCAGCCGGTCGCGCAGGTCGGCCATGAACGGCTCGGCCTCCTCCGCCGACCTGCCGCCGATGGTCACCCACACCGGGTTGCGGTAGCGCTCCGGGTCGAGCGGCTCGCCGTACCGCATGATCGTCTCGCCGGTCTCCGAGTGCGTGGTGAGCAGCGGCGACACGGTCTCGCCGCCGTAGTAGCCGAGCTTCTCCGTGCGGTAGCTGACCTCCGTCGCCGCCCACTCGCGCACCAGCTCCGGCGAGGCGCGCCGGATCACGTCGGTGCTGTCGGAGAACACCGTCTCGCCGCCGCCGCCGGGCACCGGCGCCTCGAGGCACTGGAAGAGGAAGAACCGCGGCGCGGCCCGCGCGAACGCGCCGTCCCAGTGGAACGGCACGTCCGTACGGCTGAACAGGTAGTTCTTCGGGTCCTCCTGGACCACCAGGTCCAGGACGGCGCCGAAGTCCCAGGTCAGCACCTCGCCCCAGCTCTCGCAGTAGGCGATGAGGTCCTCGGTGTCGAGCAGGGGGAAGCCGCGCAGCACGACCACCTTGGACTCGATCGTCCAGCGCTCCAGCGTCGCGGGCGCGATGTCCCGCAGGTCGGCGCCGTCGTGCTCCGCCGTCACCAGCGTGCCGAACGGCGCCAGCGGCGTCCGCTGCACCCGCAGCTCGTCTGCCGTGGTCATGAGGCGATCTCCTCCTGCCGGAAGTGGGGGTTGACGTAGTGGCTCGGCCGGCCGTTGCGCCAGACCAGCGAGGCCCGGTCCCGCTCGGCCTGGCTGCGCTTGACCAGCGTCAGGTTGACGCCGTCGTCGAGGACGACGCCGTGCCACGGCGTCAGCCAGCTGTCCCTGGTCCGGATCAGGTGCAGCCCGATCTTCTCGGCGTGCCGGGGCTGCGGGTGGATCGACAGCCGCAGCGAGTCGGGGAACTTCGTGCCGACCAGGTCTCCCCAGGCGCGGCTACGCCGGATCATCTGGTACGCGAACTCCTTGCAGTGCTCGCGCAGCTTGGTCCGGCTCAGCTCGGGGTGCAGCGGGCCCTGGTCCTCGAGCATGAACCGGTGCATGCCGTTGAACAGCGACCGGGCGCCCAGGTCGGTCAGCACCTCGGCGCGGATGTCCGCGAGCGGCGTGGCGTACCCGGCGAGCAGCCGCCCGCGCATCTCGTCGTAGGACATCGCCCCGAACGCGTCGTCGAGCGAGTACATCGAGACCGAGGACGCGCCGGTCTGGTCGATGATGCGTTGCAGTTCCGTGCGGTACGCGGTCACGTCCTCGTCGGGGATGCCGAGCAGGTCGGAGAAGACGTGGCCGTCGGAGCAGATGAGGATCCGCGCGCCGGCCGGGTGGTAGTGGCTGACCTGCTCGCAGAAGGACTGGAGGAACTCCACGGAGATCCGCTCACCGAGGTCGGGCAGCGACCCGACCACCTTCTCCGGGTTGCGGGACTTCGCGGGGAACGCCGGCAGCACGAAGTGCAGCGGCTCGCCGCTGCGTACGTACCGGCCCACCCGTTCCTCGTGGGTCGCGAAGCAGTCGTCGCACGGCTGTGCCCCGCACGGGTCGTCGGCGTGCTCGAGACGGCGGAAGCGGAAGACCAGTTCGAGTATCTGCCGGGCGAGCGTGCGCTCCCGGCTACCGACCTGTTCGTCCTCGGCAACGGTCATGTCGTGTCCGATCGCATCGTGGTTTCCTTGTCGCCCGAGGGCGGGCCGACCGGGGCGACGCGCCGGCGACGCGCGCCGCGCGCGCCCTTCGGCGGGTCGATGTGCACCAGCTCCGTACGCGTGCTGATCTTCAACTTCCGGTAGGCCCGCGTCAGGTGCTGCTCGACGGTGCTGACGGTGATGAACAGCCGGTCGCCGATCTCGCGGTTGGTGTGCCCGCGGGCGGCCAGGTTCACGACTCGACGCTCGGCGTCGGTAAGCGTGGCGAGCCCGTCCTTCGCGCCGGCCACCCCGGCTTCGAGGGTGTCGTCGGACGGCTTGAGCTTGCGCCGCAGCAGCTCGGCGTGGCAGCCCTCGGCGAGCTGGAGGGCGTGTGCGCCCATCATCTTGGCGCGCCCGAACTCGCCGAGGGCGTGCCCGGTCTGGCTCAGGTCCGCGAAGACGTGCGCGAGTTCGTGCCGGTCCCCGCTGGCGTGCAGCAGGTCCATCGCCTCGCGCAGCATCACCTGCCGTTGCTTGGGCGCGTACGCCGCCGCCAACGCCCGCAGCCCCATGCCCTTGGCGCGCGGGGCGTCGCCACCCGGCAGCGCCAGGTGTTCGGTGACCAGCTTCCGGGCCTGGTCGGGCCGGCCCATCCGGACGTACAGCCGGGCGAGGTCGACCCGCCACGGCAGCGCGGACGGATCGTCGGCGCCCCAGCCGACGGCGAGCTGGCCGGCGGTCTGGAAGTCCGCGAGCGCGGCGTGCCGCCGGTCCACGGCGTCGTAGTAGACGCCCCGGGCCCGCAGGTACTGCGGCCAGAACAGGCTCTGGCGCATCGCGGCCGGCGTCGGCTCCCGCAGGGCCGCCTCGGCCTCGGCGAGCTGCCCGGTCATCGTGCAGGCCAGGACCAGGTGCGCGAGCGGCGAGCCGACGGCGACGCCCCACGCGGCGGGCGGCATCGTGGCCAGCGCGTCGCGCGCGTGCCGCTCGGCGGCGGCGAGGTCGCCGCGGCACAGCGCGACGGCGGCCCGTACGTCGGTCAGGACGGCCCGCCAGCTCGTGATCCCGTGCGACTCGGCCTCCCCCGCCAGCTTCTCGCACCAGTCGGCGGCACGGTCGAGCTGGTCGGCGCCGATCAGCACCCGCAGCGCGTGCCACACCGACACCAGGAGGGAGTCACCGGGGCGGGCGCGTTGCAGCACCTCCTCGGCGCGGTCGACCGCCGCGCCCGGCCCGGGGTCGCCCGGACCGTCGCCGCCGTGCGGGCGGCAGTGCCGCAGCCACTCGCGGGTGGCGAGGTGGTCGGCGCCGAGGTCGGGGTCCGGGTGCGTGGTGAGGTCGCCGACCCCGTCGAGCGCCTCCACCGCCTCGTCGTGCCTGCCCTGCCAGGCGAGCGACCGGGCGAGCAGCAGCGTGTCGGCCTCGTCGAGGAGGCCGGCGCGAGCCGCCGCCGCCAGCGACGACAGGTGCCGCGGAACCGCCTCGGGGTCGCTGCGCCAGTGCACCCGGACGAGGGCCGCCTCCACGGCGGCCCGCTCGCGGTCGTCCTCGGTGGATCGCAGCGCCAGTTCCAGGCAGTCCACGGCGTGCCGTGCGGCGCCGCCGGCGACGGCCTCCCCGGCCGCCGCGACCAGCACCGGCACGGCCCAGGGTCCGGCCGGTCCGTCGACGCCCACGAGGTGCGCGGCCACCTCGGCGGCGGACGCGCCGTCCTCGTGGAGCAGGAGCGCGGCCCGCGACCGCAGTGCCGACTGCGTCTGCGGCGGGCAGTCGTCGAGCACCGCCGCGCGTACCGCCGGGTGGTGGTAGGAGTGCCCCTCGGTGAGGCCCGCCTCGGCGAGCGCGCCGAGCACCTGCCGGGTCGTCGCCGCGCAGAGGCCCGCCAGCCCGGTGACGAGCCCGGCGGACGCGGACGGGCCGACGACCGCGAGGGCGCGGGCGACGTCGAGCAGCCGGGGGTCGCTGCGGTGCAGGCAGGCGAGCGCGGCCTGGACGAACGTCGCGCCCACCGTGGGCGCGACGTCCCCGTCGGCGCCGGCGAGGGCGTCGTCGAGCAGCGCGTGTACGAGCATCGGGTTGCCGCCGCTGACCGCGTGCGCCGACGCGGCGAGCCGCCGGGCGGCCTCCGGCCGGATCCGCTCGGCGAGCAGTCGCCCGACGCCGTCGGGCGACAGCGGGAGCAGCCGCAGGTGACGGCAGTGCGGCTGCCGCGTGAGCTCCGCGCGGAAGGCGGCCGCCTCGGGCCGCGCGCCCACGCATCCGCTCAGCACGAGCAGCACCCGCGCGAAACGGATGCGCCGTTGCAGGTACAGCAGCGCCTGCAACGACAGGGAGTCCGCGAACTGGACGTCGTCGACGACCACCACCAGGGGCCGGTCGGCGGCCACGTCGAGGAGGACCTGGCAGACGTCCTCCAGCAGTTGCGCGTCACCGTGCCGCAGGGTGGGGTCGTCCGGGTTCCCCGCCGGCCCCGTGTCGCGCCGCAGCAGCGGCAGGTGGCCGGTCGAGGTGGTCTGGGCCCGGAGGCTGTGGAACAGCTGTCCCACCACCCCCAGGGGGATCATGCTCTCCGCGACCGAACAGGCCGCGGTCAGCACCAGCGCGCCCTCGCCGACGGCCACCTCGGTCACGGCGTTCACCAGTCGGGTCTTCCCGCTGGCGACGCCGCCGTCGACCAGCGCGACCCGGCCCTGGCCCGCGGCAGCCGTCGCGTACGTCTCGACGAGGTCGGACAGCAGGTGTTCTCTCTCGATCAGTGCCATGTGGGTCACCTCCGGACACTCCTGAGGCTCGGGTCGACCGGCGACTCACCCCGGTTGTTCGGCGTGGGCGACCGTGGCGGCGCCGCGCGAGGCCGAGCTGAGCGACCGGGTGTGCGCCCTGATGCTGCGCAGCACCGCGGACATGTTGTCGTTGAGATAGAAGTGACCGCCCGGGTGGACGACGAACTCGAACCCCGCGTCGGTGTGTTCCCGCCACGCCTTCGCCTCGTCGACCGACACCCGCGGGTCGCTGTCGCCGATGTGCGCGACGATCGGGCAGTCCAGGCGTGGCCCGGGCCGGTACTCGTAGGTCTCGGCCGCGGTGTAGTCCGAGCGGATGGCCGGCAGGACCATCCGCAGCACGTCCTCGTCCTCCAGCAGCGCGCTGTCGGTGCCCGCCAGGGCGCGTACCTCGGCGATCAGGCCGGCGTCGTCCCGCAGGTGGGTCCGCTCCTCCTTGCGGAGGTGCGGAGCCCGCCTGCCGGAGACGAACAGCGCGGTCGGGCCGGCGCCCGCCCGCCGCAGCCTCAGCGCGACCTCGTAGCCGATGGTCGCGCCGAGGCTGTGGCCGAAGACGGTGAGCGGCCTGTCGACAAGCGGCAGCAGCACCGTCACCAGTCGGTCCGCGATCTCGTGGACCGAGGTGAGGCCCGGCTCCCGCAACCGGTCCTGCCGACCGGGGTACTGGACGGCGAGCACGTCGACCTCGGGGGCGAGCGTCCTGGCCACCCGGGCGAAGTAGCTCGCCGAGCCGCCGGCGTGCGGCAGGCACAGCAACCTGGTCGCCGCCTCGTCCGCCGGGTGGAACCGTCGCACCCACAGGTCGGTGTCCGTCATCTCGTTCCCCCCGCGATTCAGCTCGTGGTCGCCGGTGGCGGTCGCCCCGGTTCCGTCAGCGGGCCGCGTCCACCCGGGCCTCGCTCCAGCTGATGGTGGTCGGCCGGACCGCCGCCAGGTCGCTGGTGGTCCAGCTGTCCACGACGTCGATGCGCACGTCACCGTCCGCCGGAGCGTCGGCACCATCGAAGAAGAAGGCATTGAGAATCTCGGTCGCATTGACAGACATGGGAGTCCCCTCTCGCACAGCTTGGCCCGGTGGTGCGGAACGCCATCTAAACCTGCTGGACGGGCACCTGTTTCAACAAGGTCTGCGTTCACCGTCTGCGCGAAGGTTCGTCACAGCGCATTCGTGAATCGCTCATACCCGTCGCACGTGGCAGGCCGGGTGACTTTTGTCAATACCCGGCCCGGCCGTCCCGGGCGCCGCGCGCGCGGTGTCCAGGGTGGACCCCCGGTCCAGCAAGCCCTTGCGTGCCAAGGGTCACGGGCGGCGGGCCGGCCGGCGGAGCGGGCCGGAGGAATTGCTCCCCACCGGCCGTGGGAGCAACCTTCGGCAGCTCACCGGCACCTTTCCCCGTACGAACGTGCGCCGTTCATCGGACCCGGATGACGGACTCATGCCCCACCAGCACCCGACAATGCCTGACCAGCAACTCCACACTGCCAACCCAATGACACCCACCATGCACCCACACCTCCTGCGGGGTGCCCTAGGGGTGCCTCC
>NZ_JBICUN010000026.1:85312-88299 GCF_043198195.1 Micromonospora sp. NPDC048868 | reverse complement strand
CAAAGGCACGAAGCCAGTCAGGGCAAGAGTCACGTCCGCTGCCACCAGCCATCAGCCCATCACCTTCGGGCCGACCCGGCCAGCCTCACAGTCAGGCCAGTTCGACCAGTTCGAGGAGGTCGTCGCTCCAGGCGTCCTCGTCGCCGTCGGGGAGCAGGATGGCGCGGTCGGGCTTCAGCGCCATGACCGCGCCGGGGTCGTGGGTGACCAGCACGATCGCCCCCGGGTAGCGGGCGATGGCGTCGAGCACCTGCTCCCGGCTGACCGGGTCGAGGTTGTTCGTCGGCTCGTCGAGCAGCAGCACGTTCGCCCCGGAGCAGACCAGGGTGGCCAGCGCGAGCCGGGTCTTCTCGCCGCCGGAGAGCACCCCTGCCGGCTTGTCCACGTCGTCGCCGGAGAACAGGAACGCCCCGAGGATCTTGCGCAGGTCGGTGTCGGTCTGCTCGATGGCGGCGCTGCGCATGTGCTCCAGCACCGTACGGTCCACGTCGAGCGTCTCGTGCTCCTGCGCGTAGTAGCCGAGCCGCAGGCCGTGGCCGGCGTGCACCTCGCCGGTGTCCGGCTCCAGCAGGCCGCCGAGCATCCGCAGCAGGGTGGTCTTGCCGGCGCCGTTGAGCCCCAGGATGGCCACCCGGGATCCCCGGTCGACTGCCACGTTCACGTCGGTGAAGATCTCCAACGAGCCGTACGACTTCGACAGGCCGGTCGCGGTGAGCGGGGTCTTGCCGCAGGGGGCCGGGTTCGGGAAGCGCACCTTCGCCACC
This sequence comes from Micromonospora sp. NPDC048868, assembly GCF_043198195.1. NCBI lineage: Bacteria > Bacillati > Actinomycetota > Actinomycetes > Micromonosporales > Micromonosporaceae > Micromonospora > Micromonospora sp. NPDC048868. Next base: position 87,535 of record NZ_JBICUN010000026.1, on the reverse strand, counting down.
CGGTCGGAGACGCGTACCTCCTCCAGGCCGGAGATGAGCTTCTCGGCCCGGCGGGCCATGTTCTGCGCGGCGACGGTCTTGGTGGCCTTGGCCCGCATCTTGTCGGCCTGCGCCATCAGCGCGCCGGCCTTCTTCTCGGCGTTTGCCCGCTCCCGGCGGCGGCGCCGCTCGTCGGTCTCGCGGGCCTCCAGGTACGCCTTCCAGCCCAGGTTGTAGACGTCGACCACGGAGCGGGTGGCGTCGAGGAACCACACCTTGTTGACCACCGACTCCAGCAGCGAGCCGTCGTGGGAGATCACGATCAGGCCGCCCTTGTGGTTGGCGAGGAAGCTGCGCAGCCAGGTGATCGAGTCGGCGTCGAGGTGGTTGGTCGGCTCGTCGAGCAGCAGGATGCCGCCGCCGTTCTCGCCCGCGTCGCGGAACAGGATCCGGGCCAGCTCGATGCGGCGGCGCTGACCGCCGGAGAGCGTGCCGATGGTCTGGGCGAGCGCCCGGTCCGGCAGGCCGAGGTTGGCGCAGATCCGGGCGGCCTCGGCCTCGGCCGCGTACCCGCCGAGGGAGGCGAACTGGTCCTCCAGCGCGCCGTAGCGGCGGACCAGCCGGTCGTCGGCGCCGTCGGCGAGCTTGGCCTCGATCTCCTTCATCTGGGCCATCAGCACGTCCAGGCCCCGGGCGGAGAGCACCCGGTCGCGGCCGGTGACCTCCAGGTCGCCGGTGCGGGGGTCCTGCGGGAGGTAACCGATGGCGCTGCGGCGATCGAGCTGACCGGCGTACGGCTGGCCCTCGCCGGCGAGCACCTTCAGCGTGGTGGTCTTGCCGGCGCCGTTGCGGCCGACCAGGCCGATCCGGTCACCCGGCTGCACCCGCAGCGTGGTGTCGGACAGCAGGATCCGGGCGCCGGCGCGCAGCTCCAGGCCGGTGGCAGTGATCATGTCGGAGGACTCGCTCTCGGGGTCTGGAAGGGCTGACTCAGGGCACGCGAAAGCGCCGGCGGGCACGAGGCCCGTCGGCGCGGGGCGGTTCAGCCTTCGCAGAGCAGCACGGGCCCAAGTGTACCGGGCGCCGCCGGATCGCCCCGCCGGATTACCGATCAAGATCATCGGGTACCGAATCGCCGTCCGGACCCGGTCCGGTACCGCAACCACCAAAACGGATCAAATCGGTGATCGGGGTAGACATGGAGCTGAACGAGAACGCGCGGGTCGACACCAGCCAGGTGGACGACCGGCGAGGATCCGGCGGAGGCGGCGGGCTGGGCGGCATACCCATCCCGATCGGCGGCGGTCGGGGCGGCATCGTCGGCATCGTCATCGCCGTGCTCGTCGCACTCGTCGGCGGCGGCTTCGGCCTGAACGCGGCCACCAGCGGCGGCGACGAGCCGCAGGGCGACAACTCGTCACTGGAGCAGAAGTGCTCGGCCGAGGACGCGCTCCAGCAGCTCGACTGCCGCAACACGCTCTACGTCAACTCCATCCAGGCGTACTGGCAGAAGGCCCTGCCCGAGGCGTTCGGCGAGCAGTACCGCCCGTCGAAGACGGTGTTCTTCAGCCAGGGCGTCAACACCGCCTGCGGGCAGGCCGACTCCGGCGTCGGCCCGTTCTACTGCCCCGCCGACGACCAGGTCTACATCGACCTCACCTTCTACCAGGTGCTCGCCCAGCAGCTCGGCGCCTCCGGCGAGTTCGCCCAGCCGTACGTGCTCGCCCACGAGTACGGCCACCACGTGCAGGACCTGCTCGGCACGGAGGCCGAGATGCGCCGCCAGCAGCAGCGCGACCCGGACAACGCCAACCAGCTCTCGGTGAAGCTGGAGCTGCAGGCCGACTGCTACGCCGGCGCGTGGGCGAAGAACGCGACCGGCACCGCCGACGCGAGCGGCCAGAAGATCTTCACCAGCATCAGCGAGCAGGACATCCAGCAGGCCGTCGACGCCGCCGAGAAGATCGGCGATGACGCCATCTCCAAGCGGGCCAACCGGCCGGTGAACCCGGACGAGTTCACCCACGGCTCCTCCGCCCAGCGCAAGGAGTGGTTCACCCGGGGCTACGACACCGGCGACCCGAAGTCCTGCGACACCTTCCGCGGCAGCCTCTGAGCACCGGACCGGAGACCGCCCCTCGGCGGGGGGGGGGGGGGCCCCCCCCCGCCCGCGGGGGGGGGGGGGGGGGCCCGCGGGGGGCGCGGGGGGGGGGGGGGGGCCCCCCCCCCGCGGCCCCCCGCCGG
>NZ_JBICUN010000026.1:0-85302 GCF_043198195.1 Micromonospora sp. NPDC048868 | reverse complement strand
TGTGTGGTGAGCCCGGGTCCACCGCCTCCGCGTCCAGATGCCCCCGCAGACGCCGCGCGCCGCTGCCGTGCGGGCCGCCGCCCCCCCCCCCGCGGGGGGGCGGGGGGCCCCCCCCCGCCGGCCGCCGTGGTGTGTGGGGTCGACCAGGGGTCCGCGAGGGCCGTCGGCGTCGCTCCCGACGCGGTCGCCGCTCAGGACGGGGCGGGCTCGCTCAGGACGGCGCGGGCTCCCGCACCAGGATGCGGACCGCCCGGGCCGCCGCGATCGCGCCGACGAGCACCGCGTGCCGGGGCTCGGGCACGTCCAGCAGCCGGTCGGCGCGCAGCGCCGCCAGCGGGGCGAGTCGCCGGTCGGCGAGCACGGTGTCCACCGCCCGCCGGTCGCCGCCGCAGACCACCGCGCGCAACGACGCCGCCTCCGGCAGCAGCAGCCGTACGGCCAGGTCGGCCGCGTCGCCCAGCGCCGCCTTCGCCTGGTTGTCGCGCCGTCGGGCGAAGCGCTGCTGCGACCAGCCCCCGGCGGCGGTGCGCCCCTGCACGTAGCGGGTGTCCACCTTGGAGACCACCAGCTTCTCCCCCGCCGCGACGCCGAGGGCCACCGCGCCCTTGCGGGCGAGCAGCAGGCCGATCCGGCGCGGCGCGGTCGCGGCGGCCACGAAGCCGGGCACGTCGGGGGCGGCGGGCGCGCCGGGCGGGGCGTGCAGCTCGGCGGTCGCGCCGTCCGGGGCGGCGAGCAGCAGCCCGTACGCCTCGACGGTGGTGGTGGGCGGGCCGTGCCGGTCGGCGAAGCCCTCGACCCACCGGGCGACCCGGGCGGGATCCACCTCGACCCAGCGGCCGCCTCCGGCGGCCGGTCGGCTGCTCATACGCCCGAACCTACGGCACGGCGACGCCGGCTGACCGCCGTGGGTGGGTGGCCCGGCTAGCCGGACAGCAGCATCGCCAGGGCCAGGGCGGCGATGATGGCACTGGAGAGCAGCGCGGTCACGAGTCGACCGCGCGGGCCGGTGAGCACCCGGCCGACCAGGGTGCCTCCGCCGGCGATCAACAGCTGCCAGCTCGCCGAGGCGACGAACGCGCCGAACACGAAGAGGCCGGCGGCGAGCGGATCCGGCTCGGCGTGGTCCGTACGGCCCAGCACGAGCGCGGCGAAGTAGACCACGGTCGCGGGGTTCAGCAGGGTCAGCGCGAGCACGCCGGTGAAGGCGCGGACCGGGGTCTCCAGGCCCCGGCGGACGCCGGCGGTCCCGGTCGCGGCTTGTGGACGCAGCGCGCGCCAGGCGCCGTGGCCGGCGAGGACGAGCAGCACCAGTGCGGCGGCCAGCCGCAGCGGCCCGGCGACCGGGGCGATCAGCCCGGCGACGGCGGCCCCGCCGAGGGCCGCCACGGCGGCGTAGAGCCCGTCGGCGGTGGCCACCCCGAACGCGGCGGCGGCGCCGACCCGGAACGACGTGCGGGCGCTGAGCCCGAGGATGAGGACCGCGATCGCACCGACCGGGATGGCAACGCCGTAGCCGGCGAGCAGACCGGCCAGGAACGCGCCGGTCACGACGGTCGGCGGCGGGTCGGGACGCGACCGGACGCGGTCCGCTGTCGCCGTGCGGCGGCGGCCGCGGCGACGGGGACGGTCTTCGTCGGGTACGTCTCGATCACCCGCTCATCCTCGGCCCCGCCACCGCGACCCTGCCACCGAATTCCCCACCGACGCCGTTCATCCGCACGCTGAGCGCAGTACCTCAGGCATTGCCAGGGCTGTCGTGGGCCATCGATCAGCCGTTGGGGCGTGATTCGATCGCCTGCAGCGACCACCTGTTGCCGTCAGGATCGCCGAAGTAGACGAAGCTGCCCCATGGCTGCACCTCGACCTCGCTGGCATCGACGCCGGCGTCGAGCAGTTGCCGGCGCGCCGCCTCGGCGTCGGCGACCACAACCTGGATTTCCTGGGTGCCGGGAGTCCTGTCGGTGATGCCCTCGCCGATCACGATGGAGCAGGCCGAGCCGGGTGGTGTGAGCTGGACGAACCGCAGGCCCTCGTGCACCCTGTGATCGTGGTCGGCGTTGAAGCCCACCTTCTGGTAGAACTCCTTGGCCCGGTCGACATCGGTCACCGGAACGGGGATGAGTTCGATCTTCCAGTCCATGGACCCACCGTAGGACATGGTTACGGTTCCGAGGGGGGAGGCTGAAGCGTGGGTATCGCGTGGCGTGACTCGCCGGAAGAACTGGCCGGACTGCTACGCCGACGGGGCCCGGCTCCGGACCGGGTGCACAACGTCGAGGCGGCGTGGAGGGCATTCCGCGTACGTCCGCTGGTCCAGGGTCCCTGAGGTGGTCAGGAGCGCGCAGGACGTTGTGGGCGTAATCGAGTCAGACCCGGGAGCAATGAAAGTCCTTCGAGTTACGGCCGACCTTGGATTATCGGACTGGTGGATCGGTGCCGGCTTCGTACGCAACCGCGTCTGGGACGCGATCAGCAACATCGCGGCCTCGCCGGAGCGCGACGTGGATGTCGCCTACTTCGACCCGGAAAAGCTGGACCTACGCGAGGAAGCACGCGCCGAAGCCCAAGCAATGGTGGCCCTGCCTGGGGTGCCGTGGGAAATTCGTAATCAAGCACGGATGCATCTGCGCAATGGCGATGAGCCCTACACGTCCGCCCTGGACGCGATATCGCGCTGGCCCGAAACGGCAACGTGCGTCGCGGTTACCCTGCGGGGTGACTCTGTTCACCTGGTGTCCTGCCATGGGTTGGCTGACCTTGTAGGAATGGTTGTCCGCCCCTCTCCAGCCTTCAACAATGCGGCGGGCCGCGCGAAGGTGCAGCGCCGCGTGCAGGTCAAGGGATGGCTCGACCGATGGGCCGGACTGCGGCTGGAGATCTAGCGCTCACGCCGGGCGAAGGGAAGGGCAGCCTCGACAGGACGTCCTCCTCTCGGCACGTCCGGGATGCTCGCACCCCGCCTTGCGTGACGGGCGCTTCGCGGCAGAAGAGGACGTCGATCCGCAGATCCACTGCTCTGCGGATCGGCCGTTGGGTCAGGCGCGGCGGGCGGTCAGGCCGTCGAGGGTGACGGTGCCGCTGTCGAGACGGACGCTTGCGGCATAGCGGTACTGGGCGCGTACGACAGGGTCGCTGAAGTCGATCGCGCCGCCGGTGTCGGCGAGGGCCCAGCCGGAGCCGGACGTCACGAGACCCAGGCGATTCAGGGTGATCGCGCCGAGAAAGCGTCGAGCGCGCCGCCCCGGAGGGGCGGTGCGCTCGACGGATACCGCCGCTGGGCCGGTCAGACGTTGAAGCCGAGGGAGCGGAGCTGGTCGCGCCCCTCGTCGGTGATCTTGTCCGGCCCCCACGGCGGGAGCCACACCCAGTTGATCCGGATGTCGTCGACCAGGCCGCCGCCCGGTCCGGTGGTCAGCGCCTGCCGGGCCTGGTCCTCGATGACGTCGGTCAGCGGGCACGCCGCCGAGGTCAGCGTCATGTCCAGGGTGGCGACGTTGTCGTCGCCGACGTGCACGCCGTACACCAGGCCGAGGTCGACCACGTTGATGCCCAGCTCGGGGTCGACGACGTCCTTCATCGCCTCCTCGACGTCGGCGACGGCGGCCTTGCCCTTGGCCGCCGACGCGGCGGCCGGCGCCCCGTCCGTGGCCGGTGCGGCGGCCTCCGCGGCCGGAGCCGCCGGCACGGCCGCGCCCTCGGTCTCCGGGGTCGCCGCGGTGGCGGTGTCCTCGCTGCTCATGCCTCAACCTCCGTCGGGCTCACGCCCACACCGGCGCGTGCCGCGGCGTCCTTGAACGCCATCCACGGCAACAGCGCGCACTTGACCCGGGCGGGGTAGCGGGCGACGCCCGCGAACGCTACCCCGTCACCGAGCACGTCCTCGTCCGGCGTGACCTGGCCACGGCCGGACATCAACTCGACGAACGCCTCGTGCACCCGGAACGCGTCGCCCGCGTCCCGGCCCACCAGCAGCTCGTGCAGCACGCTCGCCGACGCCTGGCTGATGGAGCAGCCCATGCCGTCGTACGAGACGTCGTGCAGCACGTCGCCGTCGGTGGCCACCCGCACGGTGACCTCGTCACCGCAGGTCGGGTTGACGTGGTGCGCCTCGGCGACCCGGGCGCCCGTGGCGTCCGGGTCGCGCAGGCCGCGACCGTGCGGGTGCTTGTAGTGGTCCAGGATGATCTCCTGGTAAAGAGATTCAAGCTGCATCGGGCTGCACTCCCGTCGATCCGCGGGCTCCTGCGTCGCCGCTCACTCGAACACCTTCCGCACCTGCTCCAGGCCCGCCACCATGGCGTCGATCTCCTCGGTGGTGGTGTAGAGGTAGAACGAGGCCCGCGTCATGGCCGGCACGCCGAAGCGGGTGCACACCGGCTTGGCGCAGTGGTGGCCGACGCGCACCTGCACCCCGAGCGAGTCGAGCACCTGCCCGACGTCGTGCGGGTGGATGTCGCCGAGGGCGAACGAGATGGTGCCGCCCCGGCCCACCGGCACGGCCGGCCCGAAGATCCGCAGGCCGGGCACCGTGGCGAGGGCGTCCAGCGCGTACGCCGTCAGCTCCTTCTCGTGCCACTGGATGGCCCGCATCCCGATGCCGGCGAGGTAGTCGACGGCCGCACCGAGCGCGACCGCCTCGGCGATCGGCGGGGTGCCCGCCTCGAACCGGGCCGGCGGCGCGGCGAAGGTCGAGCGGGCCATGGTGACCGTCTCGATCATCGACCCGCCGCCCAGCACCGGCGGCATCGCCGCCAGCAGCTCGGTCCGGCCCCAGAGCACGCCGATGCCGGTCGGCCCGCACATCTTGTGCCCGGTGAAGACGATGAAGTCGGCGTCGTAGTCGACCACGTCCATCGGCATGTGCGGCACCGACTGGGAGCAGTCGAGCAGCAGCAGCGCGCCCACCTCGCGGACCCGCGCGGTGATCCGCGCGGTGGCGTTGACCGTGCCGAGGATGTTGGACGTGTGCACCAGCGAGACGATCTTCGTCCGCTCGGTGACCAGGTCCTCCAGCCCCGACTCGTCCAGCCGCCCCTGGTCGGTGACCGGGAACCAGCGCAGGGTCGCGCCGGTGCGCTCGCAGAGCAGCTGCCACGGCACGATGTTCGAGTGGTGCTCCATCTCGGAGATCACCACCTCGTCGCCGGGGCCGAGCCGGAAGCGGGGGTCGGCGTCGGGCCGCAGCGACGCGTTGGAGAACGCGTACGCCACGATGTTGATCGCCTCGGTGGAGTTCTTGGTGAACACCACCTCGTCCACGCTCGGCGCGTTGATGAACGCGGCGATCTTCGCCCGCGCGCCCTCGTACGCCTCGGTGGCCTCGGTGCCCAGGGTGTGCACCGAGCGGGACACGTTGGCGTTGTGCATCGCGTAGTGCTCGCCGAGCACGTCGAGCACCTGCCGCGGCTTGTGCGAGGTGTTGGCGCTGTCGAGGTAGACCAGCCGGTGCCCGTTGACCTCCCGGTCGAGGATCGGGAAGTCGGCGCGCACCTTCGCCACGTCGTAACGCGGCACGTCGTCGTACTGCGGCATCCCCGACGGGATCGCGATGGAAGTCATGTCGACCGGCCCACCCATTCTTCCGAGAGGACTCAGGCCCGCGCCGCGCCGGCCCCGGCGACGTAGCGCTCGTAGCCCTCTTCCTCGAGCTTGTCGGCCAGCTCCGGGCCGCCCTGCTCGACGATCCGGCCGGCGACGAAGACGTGCACGAAGTCCGGCTTGATGTAGCGCAGGATCCGGGTGTAGTGGGTGATCAGCAGCATCCCGGTGTCGCCGGTGTCGCGGACCCGGTTGACGCCCTCGCTGACCACGCGCAGCGCGTCCACGTCGAGGCCGGAGTCGGTCTCGTCGAGGATCGCGATCTTCGGCTTGAGCAGCTCCAGCTGCACGATCTCGTGCCGCTTCTTCTCACCGCCGGAGAAGCCCTCGTTGACGTTGCGCTGGGCGAACGCCGGGTCCATCTGGAGGCGCTCCATGGCCCCGCGCAGCTCGCCACCCCAGGTGCGCAGCTTGGGCGCCTGGCCGTCGATGGCGGTCTTGGCGGTACGCAGGAAGTTCGCCACCGAGACGCCGGGGACCTCGACCGGGTACTGCATGGCCAGGAACAGGCCGGCGCGGGCGCGCTCGTCCACGGACAGGGCCAGCACGTCCTCGCCGTCGAGGGTCACCGAGCCGCCGGTGATCTCGTACTTGGGGTGGCCGGCGATCGAGTAGGCCAGGGTGGACTTGCCGGAGCCGTTCGGGCCCATGATCGCGTGGGTCTCACCCGAGCGGACGGTCAGGTCGACACCGGCCAGGATCGGCTTGAGCTCACCCTCGGGCAGCTTGACCGACACCTTCAGGTCGCGGATCTCCAGGGTGCTCATTATCGGGTCACTCCATTGCTCGGCGTGAGACTGACGTAGATGTCGCCGTCTCGGACTTCGACGGGATAGACGGGAACGGGTTCGGTGGCGGGCAGCCCGGTCGGCTCGCCGGTCCTCAGGTCGAAACGGGATCCGTGCAGCCAGCATTCCAGCGTGCAGCCCTCGACCTCCCCCTCGGAGAGGGCGACCGCGGCGTGCGAGCACTCGTCGTAGGCGGCGTAGAAGACGCCGTCCTCGCCGTGCACCAGCGCGATCGGGGTGCCGTCGACGTCCGCGCTGACCACGGTGCCCTTCGGCACGTCCTCGGTGGCGCAGAGGCGGATCATCAGGCGCCGGCCTTCGCGAGCCGGGCCTCGATGGCGTCGCCCAGCCGCTCGCGCAGCTCCTCGACCGGGATCTTGTTGATCAGCTCGGCGAAGAAGCCACGGACCACCAGGCGCCGCGCCTCGGCCTCCGGGATGCCCCGGGCCATCAGGTAGAACAGCTGCTCGTCGTCGAAGCGGCCGGTCGCGCTCGCGTGCCCGGCGCCGGCGATCTCGCCGGTCTCGATCTCCAGATTGGGTACGGAGTCCGCCCGCGCGCCGTCGGTCAGCAGCAGGTTCCGGTTGATCTCGTACGTGTCGGTGCCGGTCGCCTCGGCGCGGATCAGCACGTCGCCCACCCAGACGGTGCGCGCGCTCTCGCCCTGCAGGGCGCCCCGGTAGCCGACGTAGCTGCGGCAGTCCGGCACGGTGTGGTCGACCAGCTGGCGGTGCTCCAGGTGCTGACCCGAGTCGGCGAAGTAGAGGCCGTACAGCTCGGCCTCGCCGCCCCGGTCGGTGTACTCCACCGAGGTGTACTGCCGGACCAGGTCGCCGCCGAGGGAGACCTGGACGTGCACCACCTTCGCGTCGCGGCCCAGCTTGACCTTCAGGTGCTGGGCCTGGACGGCGTCGTCGGCCCAGTCCGCGACGGTGACCAGGGTCAACTTCGCCCCGTCGGCCACGGACACCTCGACGTTGTCGGCCAGCGTGGCCGAGCCGACGTGCTCCACCACCAGGGTCACCTCGGCGAACCGGCCCACCTCGACGAAGGTGTGCCCGAAGGCCAGGCCCTCGACGCCCTCGCCGACCACCCGCAGGCTCACCGGCTCGGCCACCACGGCGTCGCGGGCGACCTGGACCAGCAGCGCCTGGTCGGCTCCGCCGTAGGCCAGCGCGCTGACCCGGTCGACCGGGGTGAGCACGCTGCCCACCCGCGGGTCGTCGGAGCCGATCCGCCCGACGGTGACACCCTCGGGCAGGTCGCCGTGCTCGTGGCGGACCGCGCCGGTGGCGGCCGGCGACGCGCCGACCAGCCCGCGCAGCCGCTTGAGCGGGGTGAAGCGCCACTCCTCCTCAAGACCGGTCAGGGCCGGGAAGTCGGCGACGTCGTACGAGCGGAGCGCCTGCGACTTGGTGCTGGGCGGCGCGGAAGCCTGGGTAGTCATCTCTTCCTTGGTCTGTTCTACGACGACGGTGTCATTGGTCGGAGGGTCGGTCGGTGTTCGCGCGGCCCGGTCAGACGGGTCGGCGCCCACCGCCGCCCGCAGCGGGCCGGCTTTCGGCGCGGCCCGCAGCGGGTCGGGGCGGCGTCAGCCGACCGCGCCCTCCATCTGCAGCTCGATCAGGCGGTTGAGTTCCAGGGCGTACTCCATCGGGAGCTCCTTGGCGATCGGCTCGATGAAGCCGCGAACGATCATCGCCATCGCCTCGTCCTCGCTCAGGCCCCGGCTCATCAGGTAGAAGAGCTGGTCGTCACTGATCTTGGAGACGGTCGCCTCGTGCCCCATCGACACGTCGTCCTCGCGGATGTCGACGTACGGGTAGGTGTCCGAGCGGGAGATCGTGTCGACCAGCAGGGCGTCGCACTTGACCGTGCTCCGGCTGCTGTGCGAGCCCTCCAGCACCTGGACCAGGCCCCGGTACGACGTCCGGCCGCCACCCCGGGCGATCGACTTGGAGACGATCGTGGAGGAGGTGTGCGGCGCGGCGTGCACCATCTTGGCGCCCGCGTCCTGGTGCTGCCCCTCGCCGGCCATGGCCACCGAGAGCACCTCGCCCTTGGCGTGCTCGCCGGTCATGTAGACCGCCGGGTACTTCATGGTGACCTTGGAGCCGATGTTGCCGTCGACCCACTCCATGGTCGCGCCCTCGTGGCAGACGGCGCGCTTGGTGACCAGGTTGTAGACGTTGTTCGACCAGTTCTGGATGGTCGTGTAGCGGCACCGGGCGTTCTTCTTGACGATGATCTCGACGACCGCGCTGTGCAGCGAGTCGGAGGAGTAGAGCGGCGCGGTGCAGCCCTCGACGTAGTGCACGTACGCGCCCTCGTCGACGATGATCAGCGTCCGCTCGAACTGGCCCATGTTCTCCGTGTTGATCCGGAAGTAGGCCTGCAGCGGGATCTCCACGTGCACGCCCTTCGGCACGTAGATGAACGAGCCGCCGGACCACACGGAGGTGTTCAGTGCGGCGAACTTGTTGTCGCCGACCGGGATCACCGTGCCGAAGTACTCCTTGAAGACGTCCTCGTGCTCGCGCAGGGCGGTGTCGGTGTCCAGGAAGACGACACCCTGCTCCTCGAGGTCCTCACGGATCTTGTGGTAGACGACCTCGGACTCGTACTGCGCCGCGACACCGGCGACCAGCCGCTGCTTCTCCGCCTCGGGGATGCCCAGCCGGTCGTAGGTGTTCTTGATGTCCTCGGGCAGGTCCTCCCAGCTGGTGGCCTGCTTCTCCGTGGACCGCACGAAGTACTTGATGTTGTCGAAGTCGATCCCGGTGAGGTCGGCGCCCCAGGCCGGCATCGGCTTGCGGCCGAACAGCCGCAGGCCCTTGAGCCGCAGGTCGAGCATCCAGGCCGGCTCGTTCTTCTTGGCCGAGATGTCCCGCACCACCGCCTCGTTGAGGCCGCGCTGGGCGACCGCCCCGGCGACGTCGGGGTCGGCCCAGCCGTATTCGTAGCGACCCAGGGCGGCGAGCTGCTCTTCCTGCGTCAGGGGCTGGACGATCTGCTCGGTCATCTATCTGTCCTCACAGTGGTGACGGTCTTACCGGAACGGGCACGCCCCGGCTGGGCGGGAATGTGCGTGGTGCACACTCCGTCGCCGTGCGCGATGGTGGCCAGGCGCTGCACGTGGGTGCCGACCAGGCGGGAGATCACCGCGGTCTCGGCCTCGCACAGCTGGGGGAACTCGGCGGCCACGTGCGCCACCGGGCAGTGGTGCTGACAGAGCTGGCCGCCGGTGGCGATCGTGGACGCGTTCGCAGCGTAACCCTCGGCGGTCAGCGCTCCGGCGAGTGCCTCGGCCCGCGCGAGCGGGTCGTCGCCGGCGTCCTCCATGGCGGCCCGGCAGCGGGTCTCCAGCGCGGCGACCTGGTCGGTGGCGAACGCCTCGACCGCCGCGGCGCCGCCGTTGCGGGCGATCCAGCGCAGCGCGGCGGTGGCCATGTTGTCGTAGTGGTGGGTGCCGCAGCGGACCCGGGCCGCGTCGGTCAGCACGAACACCTTCGCCGGCCGGCCCCGGCCGCGGTGGCCCCGGACGGTCTGCTCGCGGGCGAGCACGTCGCCGTCGGCGAGCATCGCGTCGAGGTGCCGGCGGATCGCGGCCGGGCTGAGCCCGAGCGCCGAGCCGAGCTGCGCGGCGGTCGTCGCGCCCCGCTCCAGCAGCAGCTGGGTGACCCGGTCACGGGTGGAGAGATCCGCGACGGACGCGGACTGACCGGCGGCCGGGGCGGCCGCCGGCTGGTGCCCGGAGAGCGCCGCCGCGTTTTTCACAACGCCAACGTTACGTAATTCGTCCGGGGCCTGCAAACCCGGGTCCCGGTGATCCGAACCACCGCACGGACGGAGTCACCCGATCGTGCTCCACTACGGTGCGTAGGATTTGCGCCGTGAAGCGACCCGCCCGGTTCCCGGTCTCCACCACCCTGCTGCGCCGTCTCGCGCTCGCCTCGATCATCGCGAACGTGGGCATCGTCGTCACCGGCGGGGCCGTCCGGCTCACCGGCTCCGGCCTTGGCTGCCCCACCTGGCCCCGGTGCACCGAGGAGTCGTACGTCACGACACCGGAGATGGGCATCTACGGAGTGATCGAGTTCGGCAACCGCCTGCTCACCTTCGCCGTCGGCTTCATCGCGCTGGCGGTGCTGCTGGCCGTGCTGCTGCACCTCCCCCGGCGCCGGGACCTGGTCCCGCTCGCGGTCGCCGTGCTCTTCGGCATCCCAGCACAGGCGATCATCGGCGGGATCACCGTGCTCACCGACCTCAACCCGTGGGTGGTCGGCCTGCACTTCCTCGCCTCGATGCTGGTGATCGCGGCCGCGTACGCGCTGTGGCGGCGGATCAAGGACCCGGTGGGCCCGGCGGAGGCCGTCGTGCCCGCCCCGCTGCGGACCCTCGCCGCGATCACCACCGTGGTCAGCGCGGCGGTGCTGGTGATCGGCACCTGGGTGACCGGCAGCGGCCCGCACGCGGGCGACCACGGCGCTGCCCGCAACGGCCTCGACCCCGAAACCATCTCCCAGGTGCACGCCGACAGCGTCTTCCTGCTGATCGGCCTGTCCGTGGCGCTGGTCTTCGCCTTCCGCGCGGTCGGCGCGCAACGGGCCGCGCGGGCCGCGCTGGTGCTCGTCGCCGTCGAGCTGGGCCAGGGCCTCATCGGGTTCGTGCAGTACTTCACCAACCTGCCGGCGCTACTGGTGGGCGCGCACATGCTGGGCTCCTGCCTGGTGCTGCTGGCCACCCTGTCGGTGCAGTGGTCCACCCGCGAGCGCCGCCCGGTCGCGCCGTCGCCGGCCCCGGACGACGCCGACTGGGCCGTCCCCGTCGCCGCCTGACCGCGCCCGGCCAAGCCGGCTGCCGCACCTGAGCGCTCCCCCGCCCGCCCCGACGGTCAGCCGGCGGCGCGGGCCAGGTAGGTCAGGATCGCGTCGGCCAGGCGGTCGGCGGCGCCGTCGGCGTGCCCGAGGAACAGCGACGGCTCGGTGAGTTCCAGCTCCACCAGGACCGGCGTGCCGTCCGGGCCCGGGATGAGGTCCACCCGGGCGTAGAGCAGCCGTCCCGGCCCGCCGGGCACCGCCGCGAGGGCCCGCCCCGCCACCGCCAACTGCTCCGGGGTGGCGGTGCGGGCGGTGATCTCCTCGGGCCGGTACAGCGCGTCGGCGCCGAGGTCCGGGCCGGTCAGCATCGGGCCCTTGCGGATGGCGTGGCTGAACGTCGGGCCGTCCGGCCCGGCCAGGAAGAGCAGCGCCGTCTCGCCGGCCGTGTCGACCGCGTCGAGGTACGGCTGCACCATGGTCAACCGCCCGGCGTCCGACAGCCGCCGCACGTGCGCCACGGCCAGTTCCCGGTGGTGCGGATCGGCCAGGTCGTAGCGGCCGGTGTCCTGGCTGCCCGCGCTGACGGCCGGCTTGACGACGTACTCGCCGCGGGCGGCGGGCGGTCGCCAGTCCTCCCCCGGCGCGACCCAGGACGTCGGCACGGTGCGCACCCCGGCCGCCGACAGCTCGGCCAGGTACCGCTTGTCGGTGTTCCAGCGCACCACGTCCGCCGGGTTGGCCAGGGCGGAGACCCGCGACGCCCAGGCGACGAACTCGTCGCGGCGCAGCGCGTAGTCCCACGGCGAGCGGAGCACCGCCAGGTCGTACGCGGCCCAGTCGGCGGCCGGGTCGGCCCAGTCCACCGCCTCGGCGGTCACGCCGCGGCGCGCCAGCGGGTCGAGCAGCAGCCGGTCGTCGGGGTCGAGGTCGGGCAGGTCGGCACAGGTGACGAGAGCGACCCGGGGTTTCCCCCGGGTCGGCTGGTGTTGATCGGTCAAGTTATGTCAACGGGCCATCGTGCGCCGGGCCATCGACCGCCAGAGGTCGTTGCTCGGACGCATCTGGTCCATCAGTTCACGCTCCCAGGCGTTCTCGACGGTGACTCCCGCCTTCGCGCAGGCCTGCCGCGCCACGACGGTGTCGTCGGCGAACTGGTCGCCCCACACCCCGTCCTCGCCCACGAGGACGATGCGCGCGCCACGCTTGCCGACGTACTCGATGACCGCCTTCGCCCCGCCGTGACCGGCGGCGAACGACTTGATGCCCGCGACCAGGCCCTGCGGGGCCTGCCCGGGGGTCTGCTCGGCCGTCAGCGTCGTATCGGAACCTTCTGCCATGTCGGGAAGCGTAAGCAGACTTGCACCCGGGCGGGCGAGAACCATGAACCTTTTGTGATGCCAATTACCCGCAGGTTTAAGGAGAACCACAGGCGAAATGCCCGGTCTTGTCCGGACTTATCCCGCCAAAACGGCGGCCCGAACCGGGCGGCCCGGGCCATCCGAGCGGTTCTGGAACCATACCGACGGCGTCACCGATGTGACAAGAAACCCGGACAAGCCATGCACGATGATGATTTGCCGGTACGGCCTCCGGCCGCCGGGACCCGGCGGGACGGACCAGGCCGGGACGAGGCAGGACAGACAAGGCCGGGATCCGGCGGGACGGACCAGGCCCAGGACCCGGCCCGGCGCGGCGGTCCGCCGGAGCGGCGGGCGCGGCCCGGTGTCAGATCAGCGCGTCGAGCGCGACGGCGGCGAAGAGGATGGTCAGGTAGGTCGTCGACCAGTGGAACAGCCGCATCGGCTTGACGGCCTGCCCCCGCGCCACCCGGCGGGCGAGCTTGTGCGCCTCCACCACGAAGATGGCGCCGACCACCACGGCGGGCACGCCGTAGATGAGGCTCATCCCCAGCGGCCACACGGCCAGCGAGGACGCCACGGTCAGCCAGGCGAAGCCGATGATCTCGGCGTTGACCCGCCGCGTGGAGGCCACCACCGGCAGCATCGGGATGCCGGCCCGGGCGTAGTCGTCCTTGTACTTCATCGCCAGCGGGTAGAAGTGCGGCATCTGCCAGAAGAAGACCACCGCGAAGAGCGCCCACGCGGCCGGGGAGAGCGTCCCGGTGACCGCCGCCCAGCCGATCAGCACCGGCGCCGCCCCGCAGGCCCCGCCCCAGAACGTGTTCGCCGTCGTGGTGCGCTTGAGCCAGAGGGTGTAGACGACGTCGTAGTAGACGATCGCGGCCAGCGTGAGCCCGGCGGCCAGCAGGTTGGTGAACGCCGCCATCATCGCGACCGACACCGCCGCCAGCACCAGCCCGAAGATCAACGCGTTGCGCGGTGTCACGGTGTGCGTTGGCAGCGGGCGGCGCTTGGTGCGCCGCATCAGCTGGTCGATGTCCCGGTCGATGTAGCAGTTGATGACGCTGGCCGCGCCCGCGGCGAGCGAGCCGCCGACCAGCACCACGGCCACCAGCCAGAGCGACGGCATCCCGCCGTCCGCGAGCATCATCGCCGGCACCGTGGTGACGAGGAGCAGCTCCACGATCCGCGGCTTGGTCAGCGTCACGTAGGCCGCGACCACCGCACGGACGTCCCGGCGGGCCACCGCCGACGCCTCCGCCGCAGTCCGCACCGGCGGCTGCCCGGCAGAGTTGCTGACGGGGCGCTCGGTGATCATGCTCACGGATTGCCACCTTCCGGCGTCGGCAGGGGAGGTCGGATCGGCCGGACCCGACTGGGGCCACACGCCGGACCACAGACTACGCGTCGTCGTTTTGGCTGCCCGGGCGACCCGACAACGGTGCGGGCCGTCACACCGTCGGGGCAGCACCGCGCACCGGCGCGGACCAGTACAGACCGGCATGCAGAGATCCCTGGGCGGACGTTTAGGACCGCTCGATAGGGTCATCACTGAGGGTTCCGCCCATCTGCCGAGGAGCACAACCATCGTGGCTGCCAACCGACCCGAGCACCCCGCACTCAACTGGTCCGACCTCGACCGCCGGGCCGTCGACACCGTCCGCGTGCTGGCCATGGACGCCGTGGAGAAATCCGGCAACGGCCACCCGGGCACCGCGATGAGCCTCGCGCCCGCGGCCTACCTGCTCTTCAACCGGGTCATGCGGCACAACCCGGCCGACCCCAACTGGCCCGGCCGGGACCGCTTCGTGCTCTCCGCGGGCCACTCCAGCCTCACCCTCTACATCCAGCTCTTCCTCTCCGGCTACCCGCTGGCCCTGGAGGACCTCAAGTCGCTGCGGCAGTGGGGCTCGCTGACCCCGGGCCACCCCGAGCACGGGCACACCCCCGGCGTGGAGACCACCACCGGGCCGCTCGGGCAGGGCCTCGGCAACGCGGTCGGCATGGCGATGGCGGCCCGCCGCGAGCGCGGCCTGTTCGACCCGGAGGCGGAGCCGGGCCGGTCGGTCTTCGACCACGACATCTGGTGCATCGCCTCGGACGGCGACATCGAGGAGGGCATCAGCCACGAGGCCAGCGCGCTCGCCGGGCACCAGCAGCTCGGCAACCTCACGGTGATCTACGACGACAACGAGATCTCGATCGAGGACGACACCCGCATCGCCAAGAGCGAGGACGTCGCGGCCCGCTACGAGGCGTACGGCTGGCACGTGCAGACCGTCGACTGGCGCGCCGGCGACGCCGATCAGGGCGACTACCACGAGGACGTCGAGGCCCTGTACCGGGCGCTGCTGGCGGCGAAGGCCGAGACCGCCCGCCCCTCGTTCATCGCGCTGCGCACCATCATCGGCTGGCCCGCGCCGAACAAGAAGAACACCGGCAAGATCCACGGCTCGGCGCTGGGCGCCGACGAGGTGGCGGCCACCAAGCAGCTGCTCGGCTTCGACCCGGCCCGCTCCTTCGAGGTCGACGAGGAGGTGCTCGGGCACGCCCGCACGGTGATGGAGCGCGGCGCGCAGGCCGAGCAGGAGTGGACCACGGCGTTCGACGGCTGGGCGAAGGCCAACGCGGAGCGCCGCGCGCTCTACGACCGGATGGCCGGGCGGGTCCTGCCGACCGGCTGGACCGAGGCGCTGCCGGAGTTCCCGGCCGACGCCAAGGGGGTCGCCACCCGGGCGGCCTCCGGCAAGGTCCTGGAGGCGCTCGCCGGGGTGCTGCCGGAGCTGTGGGGTGGCTCGGCCGACCTGGCGGAGAGCAACAACACCACCATGAAGGGCGAGCCGTCCTTCGTCCCCGCCGTCCACGCCACCAAGGACTTCCCCGGCCACGAGTACGGCCGCACGCTGCACTTCGGCATCCGCGAGCACGCCATGGGCGCCATCCTCAACGGCATCGCGCTGCACGGCGGCACCCGCCCGTACGGCGGCACCTTCCTGGTCTTCAGCGACTACATGCGCCCGGCGGTACGGCTCGCCGCGCTGATGAAGCTGCCGGTGGTCTACGTCTGGACGCACGACTCGATCGGCCTCGGCGAGGACGGCCCGACGCACCAGCCGGTGGAGCACCTGACCGCGCTGCGCGCCATTCCCGGCCTGGACGTGGTCCGGCCGGCCGACGCCAACGAGACCGTGTGGGCCTGGCGGCAGGCCCTGGAGCACACCGACCGGCCGACCGCGCTGGCGCTGAGCCGGCAGCCGCTCCCGACGCTGGACCGGTCGACCCTGGCCGGTGCCGAGGGCGTGGCCAAGGGCGGCTACGTGCTGGCCGAGGCGTCCAACGGCAAGCCGCAGGTCATCCTCGTCGGCACCGGCTCCGAGGTGCAGCTCTGCCTGACCGCCCGCGAGCGGCTGGAGGCCGACGGCACCCCGACCCGGGTCGTCTCGATGCCCTGCCAGGAGTGGTTCTTCGAGCAGGACGAGGCGTACCGGGAGTCGGTGCTGCCGCGCGGGGTAAAGGCACGGGTGAGCGTGGAGGCGGGCATCGGCATGTCGTGGCGCGGCATCGTGGGTGACTGCGGCGAGAGCGTGAGCCTGGAGCACTACGGCGCGAGTGCCCCGCACTCCGTGCTCTTCGAGCAGTTCGGATTCACCCCCGACCGGATCGTGGCCGCCGCGCACGCGGCACTGACCCGGATGGGCGACATCACCGGTTTCACCACCGGCAACTGAGGGGAGCGTGGACGGCATGACGGACAGGCTGAGTGAACTCACCGCCGCAGGCGTGGCGGTCTGGCTCGACGACCTTTCCCGGGTACGGCTGTCCTCCGGCGGGCTGGACCAGCTCCGCCGGGAGAAGCACGTGGCCGGGGTGACCACCAACCCGACGATCTTCGCCAAGGCGCTGAGCGACGCCGACGAGTACGACTGGCAGCTGCGCGACCTCGCCTCCCGTGGGGTGGAGGTCGAGGAGGCCGTACGCATGCTCACCACGTACGACGTGCGGTGGGCGTGCGACGTGATGCGCCCGTCCTACGAGGGCAGCGGCGGGGTCGACGGCCGGGTCTCCATCGAGGTGGACCCGCGGCTGGCCCACGAGACCGACAGGACCGTCGCCGAGGCCAAGGCGCTGTGGTGGCTGGTCGACCGGCCGAATCTCTTCATCAAGATCCCGGCCACCGAGGCCGGCCTGCCGGCGATCACCGCCACCCTGGCGGAGGGGATCAGCGTCAACGTCACGCTGATCTTCGGGCTGGACCGCTACTCGCAGGTGATGGAGGCGTTCCTGGCCGGCCTGGAGCAGGCGAAGGCGAACGGGCACGACCTGTCGAAGATCGGGTCGGTCGCGTCGTTCTTCGTCTCCCGCGTCGACAGCGAGGTCGACAAGCGGCTGGAGAAGCTCGGCTCCGACGAGGCCAAGGCGCTGCGCGGCAAGGCCGCCGTCGCCAACGCCAAGCTCGCGTACGAGCGCTACGGCGAGGTGTTCTCCTCCGACCGCTGGCAGGCCCTCGCCGACGCCGGCGCCCACCCGCAGCGGCCGCTGTGGGCCTCCACCTCGACCAAGAACCCGGACTACCGGGACGTCATCTACGTCGAGGAGCTGATCGCCCCCGGCACGGTCAACACCATGCCGGAGCCGGTCGTGCACGCGTACGCCGACCACGGCGAGACCCGCGGCGACACCATCACCGGTTCGTACGACGAGGCCCGCAAGGCCTTCGCGGACCTGGAGTCGGTCGGGATCGACATGGCCGACGTCATCGAGACCCTGGAGCGCGAGGGCGTGGAGAAGTTCGAGGCGAGCTGGCAGGAGCTGCTCGACGGCGTCCGCAAGTCGCTGGCGGCCGCGGGCCGCGGCGCCGGCAACCCGAGCGACGCCGCGAAGGACAACGCGCAGGCCGCGCAGCAGGCGGGAGGAAACGCGTGAGTGAGCGTAGCGAGCGAATCATCAGGCTCAGCAGTGCGGCGCCTCGCGCCGCCGCCGAGCGGAGCGAGGTGGCGGCGTGAGTGATCTGCTCAACGGGGCGGTCGAGGCCGCCGCCGGGCTCTCCGTGCACGGGGCCGACGCCGTCGACAAGTCGGCCCCCGCCTCCACCCGGGACGCGCTGGTGAACGCCGGCACGCCGGGCAAGCTGGCCGCGAAGGACCCGACCCTGTGGGGTCCGGACGCCGAGGCCGAGGCGAAGATCCGCCTCGGCTGGGTGGACACCCACCTGCGCAGCCGGGAACTGCTGCCCCAGCTCGCCGAGCTGAAGGCGGAGCTGGCCGACCTGGACCACGTGGTGCTCGCCGGGATGGGCGGCTCGTCGCTGGCCCCCGAGGTCATCGCCCGCACCCTCGGCAAGCAGCTGACCGTGCTCGACACCACCGACCCGGGGCAGATCCGGGCGGCGCTGGCCGACCGGCTGGAGCGCACCGTGGTCGTGGTGGCCAGCAAGTCCGGTTCGACGGTCGAGACCGACAGCCACCGCCGGGCCTACTGGCAGGCGTTCCTCGACGCGGGGATGACCGAGGCGGAGGCGGGCCGGCACTTCGTCGTCGTCACCGACCCGGGCTCGCCGCTGGAGGCCACCGCCGCCGAGATGGGTGCCTTCACCGTACTCGCCGACCCGAACGTCGGCGGCCGGTATGCGGCACTGACCGCGTTCGGGCTGGTCCCGTCGGCGCTGGCCGGCGTCGAGGTGGCCGAGCTGCTCGACGAGGCGGAGGCGCTGGCGGCCTCCCTGGGCGGGGACCGCGACAACCCGGCCCTGGCGCTCGGCGCGGCCCTCGGGGCGGCGGCCACCATGGGCCGGGACAAGGTCGCCCTGATCTCCGACGGCACCGGCATCGAGGGCCTCGGCGACTGGGCCGAGCAGTTGATCGCCGAGTCCACCGGCAAGGCCGGGGTCGGCATCCTGCCGGTCGTCGTGGAGTCGCCGCAGAGCCCGGGCGCCGCCGGTGACGACGTGCTCACCGTGACCTACGGCGGCGCGCTGCCCGCCGGCGCCGTCCCCGGCGGGGGCGCCGACGCCGACGTGGCGGTCAACGGCCCGCTCGGCGCGCACTTCCTGGCCTGGGAGTACGCCACCGCGATCGCCGGCGTGGTGCTCGGCATCGACCCGTTCGACCAGCCCAACGTCACCGAGTCCAAGGAGAACACCAACCGCATCCTCGCCTCGGGTCCGCCGGCGGAGACGCCGTCGTTCACCGAGGGCGCGATCGAGGTGTACGCGCCGCAGGGCGCCCCCGGCGACCTCGCCGGCGTGCTCCGCCAGCTCGTCGACGCGACGGGCGACGACGGCTACCTCGCGGTGATGGCGTACCTCGACCGGTTCGCCGACGCCGACGCGGCCCGGCTGCGGCCGCTGCTGGCCGGTGCCGCCGGCCGGCCGGTCACCTTCGGGTGGGGCCCGCGCTTCCTGCACTCCACCGGCCAGTACCACAAGGGCGGTCCGCAGGTCGGCAGCTACCTCCAGCTCACCGGCGCGGTCGTCGACGACCTGCAGGTGCCGGGCAGGCCCTACACCTTCGGGCAGTTGCAGGCGGCGCAGGCCGCCGGCGACCGGCAGGCCCTGGCCGAGCGGGAGCGCCCGGTGGTCCGGCTGCACCTGACCGACCGGTCGGCGGGCGTGGCCCAGCTGCTCGATGCCGTCGGGGCGTTGCGGGCGTGACGATGAGGAGCGTGGATGACGCGGAGCGAGGAGGTGGCGTGAACCCGCTGCGCGACCCGCAGGACCGCCGGCTGCCGAGGATCCCGGAGCCGTGCGCTCTGGTGATCTTCGGCGTCACCGGCGACCTGGCCCGCAAGAAGCTCCTGCCGGCCGTGTACGACCTGGCGAACCGGGGGCTGCTGCCCCCGGGCTTCGCCGTGCTCGGCTTCGCCCGCCGGGACTGGGGCGACGGGGACTTCGAGTCGCTCGCCCACGAGGCCGCCAAGAAGCACGCCCGCACCCCCTGGCGGGAGGAGGTGTGGGCGCGGCTGGTGGGCAACATCAAGTTCGTCGGCGGATCGTTCGACGACGACGCCGCGTTCGACCACCTCTCCGAGATGCTGGACGAGCTGCGCCAGACGCACGGGATCCCGGGCAACGCCGCCTTCTACTTCTCCATCCCCCCGGCGGCGTTCCCCGTGGTCCTCAAGCAGCTGGCCCGCACCGGGATGGCCGACAACGCCAAGTCCGGCGGCTGGCGCCGGGTGGTGGTGGAGAAGCCGTTCGGGCACGACCTGCCCTCGGCGAAGGCGCTCAACGACCTGGTCGACGACGTCTTCACCCGCGAGGACGTCTTCCGCATCGACCACTACCTGGGCAAGGAGACCGTCCAGAACATCCTCGCCCTGCGGTTCGCCAACAACCTGTTCGAGCCGCTGTGGAACTCCAAGTACGTCGACTCGGTGCAGATCACCATGGCCGAGGACGTCGGCATCGGCACCCGCGCCGGCTTCTACGACTCGGCCGGCGCGGCCCGCGACGTGTTCCAGAACCACCTGCTCCAACTGCTGGCGCTGGTGGCGATGGAGGAGCCGACGAGCTTCGACGCCGACGAGATCCGCACGGAGAAGCTCAAGGTGCTCCGGGCGATCACCCTGCCCAAGGACGTCGGCGAGGGCACCGTGCGCGGCCAGTACCTGCCCGGCTGGGTGGGGGGCGAGCGTGCCGTCGGGTACCTGGAGGAGGAGGGCGTCCCGGAGGACTCGACCACGGAGACCTACGTGGCCGTGCGGCTCGGCATCCAGAACCGCCGCTGGGCGGAGGTGCCGTTCTACATCCGGGCCGGCAAGCGGCTGCCGCGCCGCGTCACCGAGGTCGCCATCATGTTCAAGAGGGCGCCGCACCTGCCGTTCAACGAAGCCGACATGGAGTCGCTCGGCAACAACCAGCTGGTGATCCGGGTGCAGCCGGACGAGGGCGTCGTGCTCAAGTTCGGCTCCAAGGTGCCCGGCACCACGATGGAGGTCCGCGACATCGCGATGGACTTCCAGTACGGCGAGGCGTTCACCGAGGCCAGCCCCGAGGCGTACGAGCGGCTCGTGCTGGACGTGCTGATCGGCGACCGTACCCTCTTCCCGGACGCCGCCGAGGTCGAGCAGAGCTGGCAGGTGGTGGACCCGCTGGAGCGCGCGTGGGCGGGCACGAAGCCGGAGCCGTACCGGGCCGGTGAGTGGGGTCCCCGCGCCGCCGACGAGATGCTGGCCCGCGAGGGCCGGGCGTGGCGGCGGGCGTGAGCGCGAGGAGTAGCGGGCGCAGCGAGCAGACCAGGAGGCTCCATTGATCGGCCTGTGGGACACCACCGGGAACGAGGTGGTCAAGGCGCTGGCCGCCGAGCGGCGCAGCGCGGGCGGGGTGGCCAGCGGCATGGCGCTCACCCTGATCGTGGTGGTGGACGAGAAGCGGGTCCGCGAGGCGGAGGCGGCGGCGACGATAGCGGCCGCCGCCCACCCCTGCCGGCTGCTGGTGGTGGTCCGCACCGACGTGGAGCGCGAGCGCAACCGGCTGGACGCGGAGATCGTCGTCGGCGGCCGGCTCGGCCCGTGCGAGGCGGTGGTCACCCGGATGTACGGGCGGCTCGCCCTGCACGCGGAGTCGGTGGTGATGCCGCTGCTGGTGCCGGACGTGCCGGTGGTGACGTGGTGGCACGGCGAGCCGCCGGCCGAGATCGCCACGGACTTCCTCGGCGTGGTGGCCGACCGGCGGATCACCGACTGCGCCCAGGCCGCCGACCCGATCGAGGCGATGCGCCAGCGGGCCCGGGACTACGCGCCCGGCGACACCGACCTGGCGTGGACCCGGATCACCCCGTGGCGCACGCTCGTGGCGGGGGCGTTCGACACCACCCAGGCCAAGGTGACCGAGGCGACCGTGGTGGGCCCGCCCACCGACCCGACCGCCGCGCTGATGCAGGGCTGGCTGGCCGCGCGGCTCGGCATCGAGCCGGTGTGGGAGCACACCGACGCGTCGCCGCGGATGCGGGAGGTGCAGCTGCGCTGCGCCAACGGCGACACGCTGACGCTGAGCCGGGACGACAGCGTGGCGACGTTCCGGCGTACCGGCCAGGAGGACCGGCAGCTGCCGCTCGTCCGCCGGCCCCTCGGCGACGAGCTGGCCGAGGAGCTGCGCCGGCTCGACGCCGACCAGGTCTACGCGGAGGCGCTGGGCACGGCGGCCGGGCTGGCCGACCTCGACCAGCGCCCGCCGCAGCGGGTGCACGTCTGGAAGGACCCGGCCACGGCCCAGCGGGCCGAGGCGGGGGTCACCGCGCACGTGGGAACGAGCGCCGAGCACTGAGCGCCCGACTGCCCGGGGCACCACGGAGGACCGGCCGCGCGGCGGCCGGAGAAACGAAGGCACACAGATGAGTGAGGCGAGTGTCGCCGTCCACGCCGACGCAGACCTGCTGGCCCAGGCGGTGGCCGCCCGGTTGGTGGTCAAGCTGCTCGACGCGCAGGCCGAGCGGGGCCAGGCGTCGGTGGTGCTGACCGGCGGGCGGATAGCCGCGGCGGTGCACCGGGCGGTGGCGGCGCTGCCGGCCCGCGACGCCGTGGACTGGTCCCGGGTGGACGTCTGGTGGGGCGACGAGCGGTTCCTGCCTGCCGGCGACCCCGAGCGCAACGAGACCCAGGCCCGCGCCACGCTGCTGGACGCGGTGCCGCTGGACCCGGCCCGGGTCCACCCGATGCCGGCCTCCGACGGTCCGACCGGGCCCGACCCGGAGGAGGCGGCGGCCCGCTACGCCGAGGAACTGGCCCACGCGGCGCGGCCGGGACACGCCGCGCTCCCCCACTTCGACGTGCTGATGCTGGGCGTCGGCGAGGACGGGCACGTCGCCTCGGTCTTCCCCGAGCATCCGGTGCACCACGACAGCCGGCCGGTCAGCGCGGTACGGGGCAGCCCGAAGCCCCCGCCGGTGCGGACCACGCTTACCCTTCCCGCGATCAACACGGCCGAGGAGGTCTGGCTGGTGGCCGGCGGGGCCGACAAGGCACGGGCGGTCGGCATGGCGCTGGCCGGGGCGGGGCCGGTGCAACTGCCGGCGGCCGGCGTGCAGGGCACGGGCCGGACCCTCTGGCTGCTGGACCGGGCGGCGGCGGCCGACGTCCCGGCCCGCTTCCGCAGCCTGCGCTGATGTGAAGGAAGGGCCCCTTCTTGACGCTGTGCGTTGAGAAGGGGCCCTTCCTTACACCCGTCTAGCCGGCGGGGCGGCCCCGGCGGCGGCGCAGGGCGGCGAGGGCCTCGGCCAGGATGGCCTCGCCCTCCTCGGCGGTGCGCCGCTCCTTCACGTACGCCAGGTGGGTCTTGTAGGGCTCGGGCCGGACGCGGCCCGGCGGGTTCTGCGCGTCCTGGCCGGCGGGAAGGCCGCAACGCGGGCAGTCCCACACCTCCGGCACCTCGACCTCGGCGGCGAGCCGGATCGGGGTGTGGTGGTCGTTGCGGCACCAGTAGGTCACCGTCCGGCAGAGGGCCGGCTGGTGGCGTTCGGGCGCGGATCCGACCCGGGTGCCCGGGATGACGTTGCCGATGGGCACGGCTGCTCGCTCCTGTCGTCGGAGGGGAACCGCCGCGGAGGGGGCGGCGGGCGACGCGGTGCAGCGGGTGGAACGGACTGCGCGCGGCCCGTCGACGACGGACCGCGCGCAGATTGTACGACTTGGCGGGCTCAGACCGTGCCGCTGGCCATCTGGAGGCGGAGCCAGAGCCCCAGCCCGACGATGCAGGCGAACCAGACGATGCCCACCAGGACGGTGTAGCGGTCGAGGTTCTTCTCCGCCACCGAGGAACCGGCGAGGCTGGAGCTGACGCCACCGCCGAACATGCTCGACAACCCGCCGCCCTTACCGCGGTGCAGCAGGATCAGCATGGTCAACAGAACGCTCGTGATGACCAGCAACACGATCAACGTGTATGCGAACCAGATCGGCATGGCTGGGGTCAGTCCTCTCGTTACGATCCTCGCCCGGGCAGATCGGGCACGGTGGCACCGACCGACGGACGGGCGGAGTCAAGGATAGCGAGCGATCAGCGGGAGATGTGCTCCGGGAACCGGCAGATCTTCGCGAACTCCTCGGCGTCCAGGCTCGCGCCGCCCACGAGCGCCCCGTCGACGTCCGGCTGAGCCATGATCGCCGCGACGTTCGACGACTTGACCGACCCGCCGTAGAGGACGCGGACCTTGTCGGCGGTGTCCTGGCCGAAGGACTCGGCGAGGCGCTGACGGACCGCGCCGCACACCTCCTGGGCGTCCTCCGGGGTGGCCGTCTTGCCCGTGCCGATCGCCCAGACCGGCTCGTACGCCACCACGACCTTCTCCACCTGCTCGGCGGTGAGCCCCTTCAGGGCGCCGTCGAGCTGCTCGCTGCAGTGCGCCACGTGGGTGCCCTGCTCGCGGACGTCGAGCCCCTCCCCCACGCAGAGGATCGGGGTGAGCCCGTGGGTCAGCGCCGCCTGCACCTTGGCGTTGACGAGCGCGTCGTCCTCGTGGTGGTAGGCCCGCCGCTCCGAGTGCCCGATCGCCACGTAGGTGCAGCCCAGCTTCGCCAGCATCGGGCCGGAGATCTCCCCGGTGTAGGCCCCCGACGCGTACGGCGAGAGGTCCTGCGCGCCGTAGCCGATGAGCAGCTTGTCGCCGTCGACGGCGGTCTGCACCGTACGCAGGTCGGTGAACGGCGGCAGGACCACCGTCTCGACGTCGGTGAGCTGCTTCTCGGTGAGGCTGGCCGCCAGCTTCTGCACCAGCAGGTTGGCCTCGAGGTGATTGCAGTTCATCTTCCAGTTGCCGGCCATCAAGGGCCGGCGGGTGACGCTCGCCATCAGTTCTCCAGGGCCGCGATGCCGGGGAGGGTCTTGCCCTCCAGGTATTCCAGGGAGGCGCCACCGCCGGTGGAGATGTGCCCGAAGGACGACTCGTCCAGCCCGAGCGCCCGCACCGCGGCGGCGGAGTCACCGCCACCGACGACGGTGAACGCCTCGCTCTTCGCGATGGTCTCGGCGATCCCGCGGGTGCCGTGGGCGAACGCCGGCATCTCGAACACGCCCATGGGGCCGTTCCAGAAGATCGTCCGCGCGCCCTTGAGGGCGGCGGCGAAGCCGGCGACCGTCTCCGGCCCGATGTCGAGCCCGACCCGCTTGCTGGGGATGCCGTCGGCCGGCACGGTGTCGTGCGCGGCGTCCGGGGCGAACGCGTCCGCGGCCACCACGTCGACCGGGAGCATGATCTTGCCCTCGGAGCGCTCCAGCAGGCTGCGGCAGGTCTCGACCATCTCCTCCTCCAGCAGCGAGGAGCCCACCTCGTGGCCCTGCGCCTTGAGGAAGGTGAAGCACATCCCGCCGCCGATGAGCAGCCGGTCGACCGACGGCAGCAGCGCCTCGATCACCGCCAGCTTGTCGGAGACCTTCGAGCCGCCGAGCACCACGACGTACGGGCGCTCCGGCTCGCCGGTCAGCCGGGACAGGACTTCCACCTCGCGCAGCACCAGCCGGCCCGCGACGTGCGGCAGCCGGGCCGGCACGTCGTGGACGCTGGCGTGCTTGCGGTGCACCGCGCCGAACGCGTCGTCGACGTACGCGTCGCCGAAGGCGGCGAGCTCATCGGCGAAGGCGCCCCGCTCGGTGTCGTCCTTGCTGGTCTCGCCCTTGTTGAAACGCAGGTTCTCCAGCAGCGCGACCTCGCCGTCGGCGAGCGCGTCCACGGTGGAGCGGGCGGACTCGCCGACGGTGTCGGTGGCGAAGTGCACCCGCGCGCCGAGCAGTTCCCCGAGCCGCCCGGCGACGGGGCGCAGGCTGAACTGCGGGTCCGGCGCGCCCTTCGGGCGGCCCAGGTGCGAGCAGACGACCACCTTGGCGCCGGCCCCGGTGAGGGCGCTCAGCGTCGGCAGCACGGCGCGGATCCGGCCGTCGTCGGCGATCCTTACTCCGTCCGGAGTGCCGCCTTGCGGCGCGGAGGCGGAGTCATGATCGGTGATGTCACCGGTCTGCTTGTCGAGCGGGACGTTCAGGTCGGCGCGCACCAGCACGCGCCGACCCGACACCCCCTCGGCGAGCAGGTCGTCGAGGGTACGGATGCTCACTTAGGCCAGCCCTCCGTTCGTGACCGACGACCTGCTCACAGCGTCGGCTCCGTTCGTGACTGCGAGGCTCGCAAGCTCACTCCTCGCACTCACAGGGACTGGCCGACCAGCTTGACCAGGTCGACCAGTCGGTTCGAGTAGCCCCACTCGTTGTCGTACCAGCCGACGACCTTGACCTGGTTGCCGACGACCTTGGTCAGCGGCGCGTCGAAGATGCACGAGGCCGGGTCGGTGACGATGTCCGAGGAGACGATCGGGTCCTCGTTGTAGACCAGGATGCCCTTGAGCGGGCCCTCGGCGGCGGCCTTCAGCGCGGCGTTGACCTCGTCCACCGTGGTCTCCCGGGCAACGTCGACGGTGAGGTCGGTGGCCGAGCCGGTCGGGATCGGCACGCGCAGCGCGTAGCCGTCCAGCTTGCCCTTCAGCTCCGGCAGCACCAGGCCGATCGCCTTCGCCGCGCCGGTCGAGGTCGGCACGATGTTCAGGGCGGCGGCGCGGGCCCGACGCAGGTCGGAGTGCGGCGCGTCCTGGAGGTTCTGGTCCTGGGTGTACGCGTGGATCGTCGTCATCAGGCCGTGCTGGATGCCGAACGTGTCGTGCAGGACCTTCGCCATCGGCGCCAGGCAGTTGGTGGTGCAGGAGGCGTTCGAGATGATGGTGTGCTTGGCCGGGTCGTACTGGTCGTGGTTGACGCCCATGACGACCGTGACGTCCTCGTTCTTCGCCGGGGCGGAGATGATGACCTTCTTGGCCCCGCCGTCGACGTGCGCCTTCGCCTTGGTGGCGTCGGTGAAGAAGCCGGTGGACTCGATGACCACGTCCACGCCGGCGTCGCCCCACGGCAGCTTCGACGGGTCCTTCTCGGCGTACGCCTTGATGGTCTTGCCGCCCACGGTGATCTCGTCGGCGGTGGCCTTCACCTCGTGCGGCAGGCGACCCAGGATGCTGTCGTACTTGAGCAGGTGGGCGAGCGTCGCGTTGTCGGTCAGGTCGTTGACCGCCACGACCTCGATGTCAGCGCCGGACGCCAGCACTGCCCGGAAGAAGTTGCGGCCGATCCGGCCGAAGCCGTTGATGCCAACCCGGATGGTCACAGGTCCCATCTCCTTGCGTTCTGGTCCGCCGGCGTAAGACCCGGGCCGGCGGAGGTGTGTGCGCCGACCGTTGGAGCCGGCCGTTGACGGTTCATCTCGGCCACCCCGCCGCGGTCTCGAAGGACCTGACCGCCGGAGGCGGTGTGCACGGCGAGGAGTGCCTGTGCCGGCCCCCTTGCCGTACGCAGCGACCTTATCCGAGCGTGCGGCGCAGTGCAGCGCCGGGTGGTGACCCCACCGGCGCCGCCGACCCCCACCGTCCTATCAGACCACGAGCATGTCGGGTGTGACTGCTGCTTCCGTATCCGGGATGCCCAGGTCCCGGGCCCGCTTGTCGGCCAGCGCCAACAGCCGGCGGATCCGGCCGGCGATCGCGTCCTTGGTCAGCGGCGGATCGGCCAGCGCGCCCAGCTCCTCCAACGAGGCCTGCCGGTGCTCCAGGCGCAGCCGGCCGGCGGAGGTGAGGTGGTTGGGCGCGTCCTCGGCGAGGATCTCCAGCGCCCGCGTCACCCGGGCGGCGGCGGCGACCGCGGCCCGCGCCGAGCGGCGCAGGTTGGCGTCGTCGAAGTTGGCCAGCCGGTTGGCCGTGGCCCGCACCTCGCGGCGCACCCGGCGTTCCTCCCAGGCCAGCACGCTGGAGTGGGCGCCGATGCGGGTGAGCAGCGCGGCGATCGCGTCGCCGTCCTTGACCACCACCCGGTCCACGCCGCGCACCTCGCGGTTCTTGGCGGTGATGCCGATCCGCCGGGCCGCGCCCACCAGGGCCAGCGCGGACTCCGGGCCCGGGCAGGTGATCTCCAGCGCGCTGGAGCGGCCCGGCTCGGTCAGCGAGCCGTGCGCCATGAACGCGCCGCGCCAGGCCGACACCGCGCAGCAGACGTTCGCGGCGACGACGTGCGGCGGCAGCCCCCGCACCGGACGCCCGCGCACGTCGAGCAGCCCGGTCTGCCGCGCGAGGGCCTCACCGTCCTTGACCACCCGCACGATGAAGTGGCTGCCCTTGCGCAGGCCACCGGACGCGAGCACGTGGATCTCACTCGGATAGCCGTAGACCTCCGCGATCTCCCGTCGCAGCCGCCGGGCCACCGCCCCCGTGTCGAGTTCGGCCTCCACCACGACCCGACCGGAGACGATGTGCAGCCCGCCGGCGAAGCGCAGCAGCGCCGCCATCTCCGCCCGCCGGCAGCAGGGCTTGGGCACGTCGACCCGACTCAGCTCGTCCTTGACCGCAGCCGTCATCGCCATTGTGCGTCCCCTCACGGACCTGTTCCGGCGTGTCGCCGGAGATTACGTACGTGTCTAACGATCGGCGCCCAGGACAGGCACCAGTGCGGCGCCCAGGGCGGCCGGATCATGACGGGGAGTGCCGTCGGTGACCGCGACGGGAGCGAGGACCAGGCGGGCACCCAGCGATTCTGCCGCACGTTCGACCGGTTCGGGGTCACCCGCCGCCTTGGAATCGGCGACCACTCGGTCGACCCTCAGCTCCGGCAGGTACGAGCGCAGCGCGGCCAGATGGTCGGCCTGGGAGAGCCCGGAGGTCTCCTTCTCGGCGGCGAGGTTCAGCGTGACGAGCCGCCGCGCCGGGCTGGCGACGATCGCGGCGGCGAGCTGCGGCACCAGCAGGTGCGGCAGGACGCTCGTGTACCAGCTGCCCGGCCCGAAGATCAGCCAGTCGGCCGCGCCGATCGCGGCGACCGCCTGCGGGCAGGCCTCCGGCGCGACCGGGGTGAGCCGCAACGACTCCACCCGACCGGTGGTCACCGCCACCTGGTGCTGGCCCGTGATCGTGCGCACCTCGTCCGGCCGGCTCGGGTCGGCGCCGCGTACCCGCGCCTCGATCCCCACCGGCTCGCACGACATCGGCAGCACCCGGCCGACCGTGCCGAGCATCGCGCCGGCGTGCTCCAGGGCGGCCACCGGGTCGCCGAGCAACTCCATCAGCCCGCAGAGCACCAGGTTGCCCACCGCGTGCCCGGCCAGCCCGCCGGCCTCGGCGCCCGCCCGGCCGGCCGCACCGGCACCCGCCCGTCCTCCGGCGATCCCGCCGGTCGCCCCGGCCGGCTCCGGGCCGGAAGGGGCCCGTCCGGTACCGGAGACCCGGGGGCGACCGGCCGCTCCGCCCCCGGCGGAAGCCGGGCCGCCGGCGGGCGGCACCTCCGCGTAGCGGTGTTGGAAGAGCTTGGCGCTGCGCCGGGTGGCCGGATGGTCGCCGGCCAGCGCGACCAGCGCCTGCCGCAGGTCGCCCGGGGGCAGGCCGCCCCGCTCGGCCCGCAGCCGGCCGCTGGAGCCACCGTCGTCGCCGACGGTGACCACCGCCGTGATGTCGAGGTCCAGCTCGGGGGCGCAGCGGCGCAGGGCGCGCAGCGAGGCGGACAGGCCGTGCCCGCCGCCGAAGGCGACCACACGCGTCGCCGTCACTCGCGCCCCAGGTCGCGGTGCTGCGCGTTGGCGGCCAGACCGGAGTGGCGCAGCCGGGCGGCCAGCTCCTCGGCGATGGCCACGCTGCGGTGCTTGCCGCCGGTGCAGCCGACCGCCACCGTCAGGTAGCGCTTGCCCTCCCGCTCGAAGCCGACGGTGGTCGCGTTGACCAGGTCGGCGTACGACCCGACGAAGGCGTCCGCGCCCTCCTGCCCCAGCACGTACGAGCTGACCGCCTCCTCCCGGCCGGTGTGCTCGCGCAGTTCCGGCACCCAGTACGGGTTGGGCAGGAAGCGGGCGTCGAGCACGAAGTCGGCGTCGGGCGGCAGGCCGTACTTGAAGCCGAAGGAGAGCACGGTGACCCGCAGCCGGCGGGCGTCCTCGCCGCCGAAGAGCTCCTCGACGCGGCGACGCAGCTGGTTGACGTTCAGGTGGCTGGTGTCGATGATCACGTCGGCCTGGTCGCGGGCCTCCTCCAGCAGGCCGCGCTCGACCGCGATGCCGTCGGCGAGCCGCCCGTCGCCCTGCAACGGGTGCGAGCGCCGGACGCTCTCGAACCGCCGGATCAACACCTCGTCGTCGGCGTCGACGAAGACCACCCGGGGCGAGAAGCCGCGCTCCTTGAGCTCCCGGATCGCCCCCGCCAGGTCGGTGGAGAAGGCGCGCGAGCGCACGTCCAGCACCATCGCCGTACGCCGGGCCGCCCCGCCCGCCTTGAACGCCAGCTCGGCCATGTCGAGCATCAGCGCCTGCGGCAGGTTGTCCACCACGTAGAACCCGACGTTCTCCAACGCCCTCGCCACCGTGCTGCGGCCGCCGCCGGAGAGCCCGGTGACCACCACCAGGGTGGTGTCCGACTCCGCCGGTGTCTGCTGCCCGGTCACCGTCGCGCCCCGTTCCTCGGCCGTACGCGCCTCGCTCACCCACTACCCCCAAGCCGTGGCGCCGCGGCCGGGACCCCCGGCCGCGCGTGGTCAATCAGCGACTCTATCCCGCACCGCCCGCACGTTGCCGACACGTCCCTGGCCGCCGCCGTGGTGGCGTCCGCCCCGGCGGACGGTCGGACCTGGGCGCGAGGGTCGTGCTCCCGACAGGCGGCCCCCTTGATGACGATCAGTCAACGTCCATACGCTGCACGTGATCGCCGCAGGTGGCGGCCGGTTTCTGGGAGGCGGGATGCACGATCTGGCGGAGAAGAACAAATACGTCGGCTTCCTGTTCATGAGGATCAACCCGGAGTACTTCGCCCTGGGCCGGGAGGGCATCCACGAGGTCTCCGCCGAGCACGCCCGCGACCTCGGCCGCTTCGCCAAGCAGCTCACCCACGTGGTCTGCACCGGGGTCAACGGCCGCTACGACCAGGTGACCATGGTCGAGGCGGACACCCTGGAGGAGATCAACGCGGCGGCCACGGCGTTCCGGATGGGCAACAAGGCCCGCTACATCGAGATCGTCGACATCGTGGTCGGGATGAAGGCCCCGCCGCGCGGACTGGCCAAGCGTTCCGCCCAGCCCGACTGAGCGACCCGGAGGCCGCCGGACCGCGACGCTCCGGTCCGGCGGTCGCCCTGATCCGCGACCCGCCCGCGCGGGTCCGCCGGCTGTCGGGGGAGGTTCGTAGAATCCCCGGATGGCTTCCCCCACCGACCTGCGCTCCGCCGACGCCCTGGAGGTGCTGCGCCGGGTCTTCGGCTACGACGCCTTCCGCGGCTTCCAGCAGGAGGTGATCGACCACGTGGTGGCCGGCGGCGACGCGCTGGTGCTGATGCCCACCGGCGGCGGCAAGTCGCTGTGCTACCAGATCCCCGCGCTGGTCCGCGACGGCGTGGCGGTGGTGGTCTCCCCGCTGATCGCGCTCATGCAGGACCAGGTCGACGCGCTGACGGCGGTCGGTGTGCGGGCCGGCTTCCTCAACTCGACCCAGGATCTCGACGCCCGCCGCGTGGTGGAGCGGGCGTTCGTCG
The DNA here is from genome assembly GCF_043198195.1 of Micromonospora sp. NPDC048868. Lineage (NCBI taxonomy): Bacteria > Bacillati > Actinomycetota > Actinomycetes > Micromonosporales > Micromonosporaceae > Micromonospora > Micromonospora sp. NPDC048868. The sequence continues at coordinate 54,218 of NZ_JBICUN010000026.1, read as the reverse complement.
GCGGCGAGCTGGACCTGCTCTACCTCGCCCCGGAGGCGTTGGGCACCCGCGGGGCGCAGCAGTTGCTCGACCGGGGCAGGATCGCCCTGTTCGCCATCGACGAGGCGCACTGCGTGTCGCAGTGGGGGCACGACTTCCGCCCCGACTACCTCGCCCTGTCGATGCTGCACGAGCGCTGGCCCGACGTGCCCCGCATCGCGCTCACCGCCACCGCGACCAGCGCGACCCGCGACGAGATCGCGACCCGGCTCAAGCTCACCGACGCCCGGCACTTCGTGGCGAGCTTCGACCGGCCCAACATCCAGTACCGGATCGTGCCCAAGCGCGAGCCGCGCAAGCAGTTGCTGAGCCTGCTGCGCGACGAGCACCCCGGCGACGCGGGCATCGTCTACTGCCTGTCGCGCGCCTCGGTGGACAAGACGGCGGAGTTCCTCACCGCCAACGGCATCGCCGCGCTGCCCTACCACGCCGGCCTGGACGCGGCGACCCGCGCGCGCAACCAGCAGCGCTTCCTGCGCGAGGACGGCCTGGTGATGGTGGCGACCATCGCGTTCGGCATGGGCATCGACAAGCCCGACGTCCGCTTCGTCGCCCACCTCGACCTGCCCAAGTCCGTCGAGGGCTACTACCAGGAGACCGGTCGCGCCGGGCGCGACGGGCTGCCGTCGACCGCCTGGCTGGCGTACGGGCTCCAGGACGTGGTGCAGCAGCGCAAGATGATCGAGACCTCCGACGGGGACCTCGCCCACCGGCGCAACCTCGCCGCCCACCTCGACGCGATGCTCGCCCTCTGCGAGACGGTCCGCTGCCGGCGGGGCCAGCTGCTCGACTACTTCGGCGAGAAGGCGACCGCCGCCTGCGGCAACTGCGACACCTGCCTCAGCCCGCCGGAGTCCTGGGACGGCACCGTCGCGGCGCAGAAGCTGCTCTCCACCATCTTCCGGCTCGACCGGGAACGCAACCAGCGCTTCGGTGCGGGGCACTGCGTCGACATCCTGCTCGGCCGCACGACCGACAAGGTCACCCAGTACGGCCACGACTCCCTGACCGTCTTCGGCATCGGCGGCGAGCTGCGCGAGGCCGAGTGGCGCGGCGTGGTGCGGCAGCTGCTGGCCGAGGGGCTGCTGGCCGTCGAGGGCGACTACGGCACGCTGGCCCTCACCGAGGCCAGCGCGGAGGTGCTGGGCCGCCGCCGCACGGTGATGATGCGCCGCGAGCCGGAGAAGGTCGCCTCGTCCCGGTCGGCGAAGCCACGCGGGGCGGCCACCGTCGTCGCCGAGCTCTCCCCGACCGCCGCCGGGGTCTTCGAGCGGCTGCGCGCCTGGCGGGGAGCCACCGCCAAGGAGCAGGGCGTCCCGGCGTACGTGATCTTCCACGACGCCACGCTGCGGCAGATCGCCACCGACGCGCCCACGTCGCTGGCCGAGCTGTCCGCGGTCAGCGGCGTCGGCGAGAACAAGCTCGCGAAGTACGGCGAGCAGATCCTGGCCGTCCTGGCCGAGTGACGGCCGGCCGCGCCACCGCCGCGACGTGCACCTGGCCTTCGGGTCGCACCGGGTGCTGCGCGGGCCCGGCCAGGCGTCGGCGCGCGGGCCGACGGCGGCGGGTCAGTCCCCGGCCGGGGCCTTCGCCTCGCCGCCGAGCGCGGCGAGGATCGCCTCGGCGGTGCGCCGGCCCACGCCGGGCACCTCGGTGATCTCCTCGACAGTGGCGGCGGAGAGCCGCTTGAGCGAGCCGAAGTGCCGCAGCAGCGCCTTGCGCCGCACCTCCCCCAGGCCGGGCACCCTGTCGAGCGCCGACTCGGTCATCCGCTTGGAGCGCCGCTGGCGGTGGAAGGTGATGGCGAAGCGGTGCGCCTCGTCGCGCACCCGTTGCAGCAGGTAGAGCCCCTCCGAGGTGCGCGGCAGGATGACCGGGAACTCGTCGTCGGGCAGCCACACCTCCTCCAGCCGCTTGGCCAGGCCGCACAGCGCCACGTCGTCGACGCCCAGCTCCGCGAGCGCCTGCGCCGCCGCCGCGACCTGCGGCGCGCCGCCGTCGACCACCACCAGCTGCGGCGGGTACGCGAACCGGCGGGGGCGTCCCGTGGTCGGGTCGATCAGGACGCCGACGGCGCGCTCCTCGGACCCGCCCGGCTCGTCGGACCCGCCGGGCTCGTGGGGCTCGTGGGGATCGCCGGACTCGCGGGGCTCGCCGGGAGCGGGCTGCCCGGCCGGGGCGACCGGGTCGTCGGCCGGCTCGACGCCCGCCTCGCCGGTTTCGGCGCGGGCGTCGAGGTAGCGCGCGAAGCGGCGGCGCAGCACCTCGGACATGGCGGAGAGGTCGTCGGTGGCGCCCCGGATGATGAAGCGCCGGTATTCGCTCTTGCGGGGCAGCCCGTCCTCGAAGACGACCATGCTCGCCACCACGTCGGTGCCCTGCATCTGGGAGATGTCGAAACACTCGATGCGCAACGGCGAGGTGCGCATGTCGAGCGCCTCGGTGATCTCGTCGAGCGCCTTGCTGCGGGTGGTCAGGTCGCCGGCCCGGCGCAGCTTGTGCCGGGCCAGGGCGTCCTTGGCGTTGCGCTCGACCGTCTCCAGCAGCGACCGCTTGTCGCCGCGCTGCGGCACCCGCAGGCTCACCCGGCTGCCCCGGTGGCCGGAGAGCCAGTCGGCCAGCGCGTCGGCGTCGGTGGGCAGCGCCGGCACGAGCAGCTCGCGCGGCACGTCGGCCTCGCCCTGCTCGCCGCCGTAGACCTGGGTGCAGAAGTGGTGCACCAGGTCGCCCGTGCTCAGCTCCTCGGTCTTCTCCACCACCCAGCCGCGCTGGCCACGCACCCGGCCGTCGCGCACGTGGAAGACCTGGACGGCCGCTTCGAGGGGGTCGTCGGCGAACGCCACCACGTCGGCGTCGGTGCCGTCGCCGAGCACGACTGTCTGCTTCTCCATCGCCCGGCGCAGCGCGGCCACGTCGTCGCGCAACCGGGCCGCCCGCTCGAACTCCAGCTGCTCGCTCGCCTCGGTCATCTCCCGTTCGAGCCGGCGCACCATCGAGTCGGTGCGACCGCCCATGAAGTCGCAGAAACCGTCGACGATCTCCCGGTGCCGCTCGGGGGTGACGCTGCCGACGCAGGGGGCCGAACACTTGCCGATGTAACCCAGCAGGCAGGGGCGGCCCACCTGGCTGGCACGCTTGAACACCCCCGCCGAGCAGGTGCGTGCCGGGAAGACCCGCAGCAGCAGGTCGAGCGTCTCGCGGATCGCCCAGGCGTGCGAGTAGGGCCCGAAGTAGCGCACCCCCTTGCGCTTGGCGCCCCGCATCACCTGCAACCGGGGGAACTCCTCGTCGAGGGTGACCGCGAGGTAGGGGTAGGACTTGTCGTCGCGGTAGCGGACGTTGAAACGCGGGTCGTACTGCTTGATCCAGGTGTATTCGAGCTGGAGCGCCTCGACCTCGGTGCCGACGGTGACCCAGTCCACCGACTCGGCGGTGGTGACCATCTGCTGGGTGCGCTGGTGCAGGCCCCACAGGTCGGCGAAGTAGGAGTTGAGCCGACTGCGCAGGTTCTTCGCCTTGCCGACGTAGATCACCCGGCCGGTGCCGTCGCGGAACCGGTAGACCCCCGGTGACTCCGGGATGGTGCCGGGCGCGGGACGGTAGGTCGAGGGGTCAGCCACGGCAGCAAGCCTAGTCCGCACCCCCGACAGCTCCCCGGACGCCGCGTCCCCGCCCCGCCCCGCCCGCCGGCCCCCGGCAACCCGAAACTCCGGTGCCGCCGGAGTCGCTCCCCGCTAACATCCGCCCCCTGGCCGGCCGACGCGGGGGGAGCACGGGGACATGGGCGCGAACCCCGCGGGACGCAGCCGAGGGGGTGCCGTCCTCGTGGCGGCGCTCACCGTCGACTCGGTCGGCAACGGGCTCTTCCTGCCCCTGTCACTTGTGTACTTCCTGCGGCTCACCGACGTGCCCCTGGCGCTGCTCGGGGTGCTGCTCAGCGCAGCGACCGTGCTCACCCTGCCGGTGCCGCTGTGGGCGGGATCGCTGGCGGACCGGCTCGGGGCGCTGCCGGTGGTCGTCGCCTCCCATCTGCTCCAGGCCGCCGGCTACCTCGCGTACGCCTGGGTGCGGGGGCCGGTGGGCGTCTTCGTGGCGGCGGCGCTGGTCGCCGTCGGCGTGCGGTTCTTCTGGTCCGCCGTCTTCACGGCGGTCGCCGACTACGCCGACGGCAGCCCGGGCGGCTGGGCCCGGGACACCTGGTACGCGATCAGCAACGGCGCCCGTACCGCCGGCCTGGCGGTGGGGGGCCTGACCACGGGCGTGGTGGTGGCCGACGGACGGACCGGCACCTACCGCGCGGTGGCCTACGCGGCGGCGGCCTGCTTCGCCCTCGCCGCGGTGCTCATCGCCGCCCGGGTGCGGATCCCGCCGGCCACCGACCGCCCGGCGGGATCCGGGCGGGGCGGGTACGCCACGCTGCTGCGGGACCGCCCGTTCCTCGCCCTCATCGGCCTGAACACCGTCTTCGCGCTGAGCACCATGATGCTCGGCCTGGCCCTGCCCACGATGATGCTCACGGACCTGCGGGGCCCCGCGTGGCTGACCTCCGCCGTCCTGGCCGGCAACGCGTTCCTCGTCGCCCTGCTGTCGGCGCCCGTCGGCGCCCGCCTGCCGCAGCACCGCCGCACCCGTGCGGTCGCGCTGGCCGCCGCCCTCTGGACGCTCTGGAGCCTCGCCATGGCGACCCTCGGCCCGGGACGCCTCGGCGCGGTGGCCGCGCTGCTGGTGGGGGCGACGCTGCTGTTCACCGTCGCGGAACTGGTGCACGCGCCGGCGTCCGCCGCGCTGGCCGCGGCCGCCGCCCCGATCGCCGCCCGGGGCCGCTACCTGGCGGCCTTCCAGTACTCCTTCGCGCTCGCCTCGATGGTCGCGCCGGCCTTCTTCGGCACCCTGTACGAGGTCGACACCGCCGCGCCCTGGCTGGTGCTGGCGCTGCTCAACGCCGTCGGCGTCGCCGGCATCCTGCTGCTGGAGCGGAGCCTGCCGCCGGCCGCCCTGCGCGAGCCGCCGGCACCGGGCAAGCCGCCGGCAGTGGTCGACGCGGGCGCCGCCGCGGACTGAGCGGGGCCGGCGGCCCGGTTCGGGTCGCCGGCCGCACCCGACGGGTCAGGCCAGCGAGATCTGGTCGCCGGTGACCTTGACGTTCTTCGGCGGCAGCGGCTTGGTGGCCGGGCCGCCCTTCACCGAGCCGTCCTCGATCGAGAACTTGCTGAAGTGGCAGGTGCAGTTGATGGTGCCGCCGTCGACGTTCGTCACCGGGCAGCCCTGGTGGGTGCAGATCGAGTCGAACCCCTTGAACTCGCCCTCGCGCGGCTGGGTGATCACCACGCCCTGTGCGGGATAGACGGTGCCGCCGCCGACCGGGATGTCGGCCGTACGGGCCAGCGACTGCGCGCCCTGGCGGTCGCCGCCGCCGGCGTCACCGGTGCTGGGCACCGCCGGGCCGCCGCTGGTCGGGGCCGCCCCGTCGCCGGAGTCGTCGCTGCCGCAGGCGGCCAGGACCACCGCCGCGCCGACCGCACCCGCGCCCGTGAGGAGGGCGCGTCGCGTCCGCGTCGCCGGCCCGGTCAGCCCCTGATCGTCACTCATGCCTCGCCCTTCTCTCGGCTGCCGCCGCCTGGTCATGATCCGCGGCCACACTCGGGTACACGGATCACTCTGCCCGACGGTTCACCTGATCGGCGACCGAGGGGCCACCCGGGGGTGGGCCGTGGCCCGCCCCCGGGTGGCCCCGTCGGCGATCCGCCCCGTGACGGCGTGGCCGGGGCGACCGCCCGGGGCCACGCGACCTGGGGAGCGTGTCGTCAGCGCGCCCCGGCCGGCGCCTTGCGGGGGCGGGTGGACTTGGTGCCGTTGGCCTTGGCCGCCCGGGAGGTGGCCGCCGCCGCGCCCTTCGCGTCGCCGTCGAGCTTGAGCACCTGCCGCAGGAAGTGCCCGGTGTGGCTGCCGGGCACCTCGGCGACCTCCTCGGGGGTGCCGGTGGCGAGCACCGTGCCGCCCCGGTGACCGCCCTCGGGGCCCATGTCGATCAGCCAGTCGGCCGTCTTGATCACGTCGAGGTTGTGCTCGATGGTGATCACCGTGTTGCCCTTGTCGACAAGCCCTTCGAGCACCATCAGCAGCTTGCGGATGTCCTCGAAGTGCAGGCCGGTGGTCGGCTCGTCGAGGACGTAGACCGTCCGCCCGGTCGAGCGCTTCTGCAACTCGGAGGCGAGCTTGACCCGCTGCGCCTCGCCGCCGGAGAGCGTGGGCGCGGGCTGGCCGAGCCGGACGTAGCCGAGGCCGACGTCGACAAGCGTCTTGAGGTGCCGGTGGATGGCCGGGATGGCGGAGAAGAACTCGGCCGCCTCCTCGATCGGCATCTCCAGCACATCGGAGACGGTCTTGCCCTTGTAGTGCACCTCCAGGGTCTCCCGGTTGTAGCGGGCGCCCTTGCAGACCTCGCACGGGACGTACACGTCGGGCAGGAAGTTCATCTCGATCTTGATGGTGCCGTCGCCGGAGCACGCCTCGCAGCGGCCACCCTTGACGTTGAACGAGAACCGGCCGGGGCCGTAGCCCCGGACCTTGGCCTCGGTGGTCTCGGCGAAGAGCTTGCGGACGTGGTCCCAGACCCCCGTGTAGGTGGCCGGGTTGGAGCGCGGGGTGCGGCCGATCGGCGACTGGTCGACGCCGACCACCTTGTCGACGTGCTCCAGCCCGGAGACCCGGGTGTGCCGGCCGGGGACCAGCCGCGCGCCGTTGATCTGGTTGGCCAGCACCGCGTAGAGGATGTCGTTGACCAGCGTCGACTTGCCGGAGCCGCTGACCCCGGTGACGGCGATGAGCTGACCCAGCGGGAACGACACGGTCAGGTTGCGCAGGTTGTGCTCGCGCGCGCCGTGCACCACCAGCTCCCGGTCCGGGGTCTGGGCGCGGCGCCCCTGCGGCGTCGGGATCGAGCGGCGGCCCGACAGGTAGGCCCCGGTCACCGACTCCGGGTTCTCCAGCAGCGCCGACACGGAGCCGCTGTGCACGATCTTGCCGCCGTGCTCGCCCGCGCCCGGGCCGATGTCGACGATCCAGTCGGCGGTGCGGATCGTGTCCTCGTCGTGCTCGACGACGATCAGCGTGTTGCCCAGGCCGCGCAGCCGGACCAGGGTCTCGATCAGCCGGTGGTTGTCACGCTGGTGCAGCCCGATCGACGGCTCGTCGAGGACGTAGAGCACCCCGACCAGGCCGGAGCCGATCTGGGTGGCCAGCCGGATGCGCTGCGCCTCGCCGCCCGAGAGGGTGCCGGCCGGGCGGTCCAGGGAGAGGTAGTCGAGGCCGACGTCGAGCAGGAACTTCAGCCGGGCGTTGATCTCCTTGAGCACCCGCTCGGCGATCAGCTTCTGCCGGTCGGTCAGCTCGATGCCGGCGAGCAGTTCGGCGGCCTCGCCGACGGAGAGGTTGCAGACCTCGGCGATGCTCCTGCCGGCCAGGGTGACCGCGAGCACCTCGGGCTTGAGCCGGGCGCCCCCGCAGGCCGCGCAGGGCACGTCGCGCATGTAGCCCTCGTACTTCTCGCGCGACCACTCCGACTCGGTGTCGGTGTGCCGGCGCTCGATCCACTGCACCACGCCCTCGAAGCCGGTGTAGTAGGAGCGCTCGCGGCCGAACTTGTTGCGGTAGCGCACGTGCACCTGGTCGTCGGAGCCGTGCAGGATCGTCTTCTGCGCCCGCGACGGCAGGGCCCGCCAGGGCGTGTCGACGTCGAAGTGCTCGGCCGCGCCGAGGGCCTCCAGCAGGCGCAGGAAGTATTCCAGGTTGTGCCCGGTCGACCAGGGCTGGATCGCGCCCTCGCGCAGGGAACGCTCCGGGTCGGGGACGAGCAGCTCGGGGTCGACCTCCTTCTTGGTGCCCAGGCCGGTGCACTCGGGGCACGCGCCGTAGGGCGCGTTGAAGGAGAAGACCCGGGGCTCCAGGTCCTCGATGGCGAGGGGGTGGTCGTTGGGGCAGGCCAGGTGCTCGGAGTAGCGCCGCTCGCGGTCCGGATCGTCCTCGGGCAGGTCGACGAAGTCGAGCAGGACGAGGCCGTTGGACAGGCCCAGGGCGGCCTCGACCGAGTCGGTCAGCCGCTGCTTGGCGCTCGGCTTGACGGTGAGGCGGTCGATCACCACCTCGATGGTGTGCTTCTCCTGCTTCTTCAGCTTCGGCGGCTCGGTCAGCGGATGCACGACGCCGTCGACCCGGGCCCGGGCGTAGCCCTTCGCCTGGAGCTCGGCGAAGAGGTCGACGTACTCGCCCTTGCGGCCGCGCACCACGGGCGAGAGCACCATGAACTTGGTGCCCTCGGTCATCGCGAGGACCCGGTCGACGATCTGCTGCGGGGTCTGCCGGGAGATCCGCTCGCCGCAGACCGGGCAGTGCGGCTCGCCGATGCGGGCGAAGAGCAGCCGGAGGTAGTCGTAGACCTCGGTGATGGTGCCCACCGTCGAGCGCGGGTTGCGCGAGGTGGACTTCTGGTCGATGGAGACCGCCGGGCTCAGGCCCTCGATGAAGTCGACGTCCGGCTTGTCCATCTGGCCGAGGAACTGCCGCGCGTACGACGACAGCGACTCGACGTAGCGGCGCTGCCCCTCGGCGAAGATCGTGTCGAAGGCCAGGCTCGACTTGCCCGACCCGGAGAGCCCCGTGAACACGATCAGGGCGTCCCGGGGCAGGTCGAGACTGACGTCACGCAGGTTGTGCTCGCGCGCGCCACGGATGATCAGTCGGTCGGCCACTGTCCGTGTACTCCCGGGTGAAGAAGATGAGGAGGAATTGTCCGCTCCAAGGCTGGTCTGAGCGGTTGTCTGAGTGGTTGTGGGCGCGCAGAAAGGCGCCTCGGCAACTCTAGCCCCGAGGTACGACAACTTCCCTCGCCGGCACATTCCCCCAGCTCAGCCCGGTCCGCCGCGCCCGAGGAAGCCGATCCGCCGCGCCTGAGGAAGCGGGTCGCCGCGCCCGAGGAAGCCGGTCGCCGCGCCCGAGGAAGCCGATCCGCGGCGGGCGAAGAAGCCGGCGCTGAAGAAACGGGCGGGACCGGTCGTCGACCGGCCCCGCCCGTGCCTACCTCCGTCAGGGGCGGGCCGCCCGCCGCCGGCCCGCGCGCCAGCCGCCACGCCGCTGCGCGGCCAGCCGGACCTCCCGCCGCCGGCTCTCGAAGGCCAGCTCCCGCTGGAGCTTGCGCCAGCTCTCCCAGCGCCGCGCCGGCAGCTCGCCGGTCTCCAGCGCCTCGCGCACCGCGCAGGAGGGCTCCCCGTCGTGCCCGCAGTCGGCGTACCGGCAGCCGGTGGCCAGCTCGGCGATGTCCGCGAACGCCCGGTCCAGCCCCGCCGAGCCGTCGAGCAGGCCGACCGCCCGTACCCCCGGGGTGTCCAGCACGGCGCCGCCCTCGGGCACCGGGAGCAGCGCCCGCCAGGTGGTGGTGTGCCGGCCCTTGCCGTCGACGCGCCGGATCGCCTGCGTCGGCATCAGCGCCGCCCCGGCCAGCGCGTTGACCAGGCTCGACTTGCCCGCGCCGGACGGGCCGAGCAGGCCGAGCGTGCGGCCGGGCGCCACCTCGGCGCGCAGCGGGTCGAGCCCGGTGCCGTGCTCGGCGCTGACGGCCAGCACCGGCACGCCGGGGGCGATCCCGGCGAGCTGGCGCGCGACGGCCTCCGGGTCGGCCGCCAGGTCGGCCTTGGTGAGCACGACCAGCGGCCGGGCGCCGGACTCGTGCGCCAGGGAGAGCAGCCGTTCGATCCGGCCGACGTCCGGCTCGGGGTGCACGGGCTCCACCACGGCGGCGGCGTCGAGGTTGGCGGCCAGCACCTGGCCGCTGGCGTCCTTGCCGGCGGTCCGCCGGACGAGGGCGGTGCGCCTCGGCAGCACCGCCTCCACGGTGACGTTGCGGTCGGGCCAGGTGCCCAGCAGCACCCAGTCCCCCGCGCAGGGCAGGCGGGTCAGGTCGCGGGCGGCGGCGGCCAGGACCGCCCCGCCCAGGGTGGCGCGGACCGGACCGTCCGCGCAGAGCACGGTGCAGACGCCGCGGTCCACCCGGGCCACCCGGCCCGGTCGGTGCCCGCCGCGTCGCGGTACGTGTGCCGCCCGCTCGGCATCCCAGCCGAGGGCGGTCAAGTCGATGGTCATGGCATCCTCATCGGTGTCGGAGCGGTTGACGCACGCGTGCTGCTGCCGGCATGGTCACCACCTCCCCGCCGTCCGGTGCCGCGTTCCACGCCGACGGTAGGACGCGCCGCGACGCGCCGAAAGCGATTTCCCCGGCGACGCGGAGTCCCCCGGCGGATAGGGTCGGTGGGTGACCACGGATCCGCTTCTGCTGACGGGCGAGGTGGACGCGGCCACGGACCGTCTGCTGCGGACCGCCGCCGCCCTCGACGACACCGGCCTCGCCGCCGCCTCGCTGCTGCCGGCGTGGAGCCGGGGACACGTCCTGGCCCACCTGGCCCGCAACGCCGACGGCTTCGTCAACCTGCTCGTCGCGGCCCGCACCGGCGAGCCGATCCCGATGTACGCCTCCGCGGCGGCCCGGGACGCCGACATCGAGGCCGGGGCGGCCCGCCCGCCCGCCGCCCACCTGGACGACCTGCGCCGCTCGGCCGTCCGGTTCGCCGAGGCGGTCGCCGCGATGCCGGTCGAGGCGTGGGCGGCCACCGTCCAGACGCGGCGTGGCCCCTGGCCGGCGGCCATGCTGGTCTGGGGCCGGCTGCGCGAGATCGAGGTGCACCACGTGGACCTCGACGCCGGCTACCGGCCGGCCGACTGGCCCGAGGCGTTCGGCCACCGGCTGCTGCACGAGGTGGTCGGCGACCTCGCCGGCCGCGCCGACGTGCCGCCGATGGTGCTGCGCTTCGACGGCAGCCGGCACGAACTGGCCGTCGGCGACCGGACCGCCGCCCCCACGGTCACCGGTGCCGCTCCCGAACTCGCCGCCTGGCTGATCGGCCGCAGCCCGGGCACCGTGCTGACCGTCACCCCCGACGGCCCCCTGCCGCAACCACCGGAATGGATATAGACGACCTCATGACCTACAGCGGAGACGTCACGCCCGGCGGCGCGCCGGCCGTACGCGAGCTCGACCGGCTCACCATCACGAAGGTGTCGGTGGGCCCGATGGACAACAACGCCTACCTGCTGCGCTGCCGGGCCACCGGCGAGCAGGTGCTGATCGACGCCGCCAACGAGGCGCCCCGGCTGCTCGAACTGGTCGGCGACGCGGGGCTGGCCACGGTGGTCACCACCCACCAGCACATGGACCACTGGGTGGCGCTGGAGGAGGTGGTCGCCAAGACCGGCGCCCGCCCCCTGGTGCACGCCGACGACGCGGCCGGGCTGCCGATCGAGGCCGCGACGCTCGCCGACGGCGACAGCGTGCCGGTGGGCGACTGCGCGCTGGAGGTGATCCACGTCAAGGGCCACACCCCCGGCTCGATCGCGCTGCTCTACCGCGACCCGGCGGGGTCGCCGCACCTGTTCACCGGCGACAGCCTCTTCCCCGGCGGGGTCGGCAACACCGACAAGGATCCGGAGCGCTTCTCCGCGCTCATCGACGACGTCGAGCACAAGCTCTTCGACCGGCTGCCCGACGAGACCTGGTTCTACCCGGGTCACGGCAAGGACAGCACGCTCGGCGCGGAACGCCCCGCGCTGCCCCAGTGGCGCGCCCGCGGCTGGTGAACCTCAGCGGGGCCGGGCGCGATCCGCGCCCGGCCCCGCTCCCCCCGTCGGTCCCCCCGCTCACCCGTCGGTCCCCCCCGGTTCCTCCCCGGTCCCCGGGCTCCCCCGTCGGTTCCCGGCTTCCGCGCTCCCCGTCGGGTGCCGGGTCAGGCCCCGGTGACCGCGCGCACCCGGCGCCGCGTGCCCATCAGCACCGCGCCCGCCAGCAGCAGGCCGACCGCCATGGTGACCAGCATCGGGCTGGACTCCCCCGGCAGCAGCCCGGCGAGCGACCGCGAGGCGGTGCCCAGCACCAGGTAGAGACCGGCCCAGGCCGCCGCGCCGAGCGTCGCGCAGCCGAGGAAGCGCGGGTACGACATCCGCAGCCCGCCCGCCGCCAGTGGCAGCAGCGCGTTGAACACCGGCAGGAAGGGCGCGACCAGCACCATCCGGCCGCCCCCGCGCTGGAGCATCCCCTCCGCCGCCGCCCAGCGTGCCTCCCCGATCCAGTCGCCGAGGCGGCTGTGCCGCAGGCGGTCGCCGTACCGGCGGCCGGCGAGGAAGCTCAGCGACCAGCCGGCGAGGCAGCCGGCCACCACCACGGCGAAGGTGGCGGCACCGGTGGTCGGGCCGCCGACGCCCGTCGCCGCCAGGATCGCCACGTCACCGGGGACCAGCACCCCGAGCAGCGGTACGGCGTCGAAGAGCATCACCACCCCGAGCACCCCCATGAGCAGGGTGGTGGGGAGCTCTCCGATCTGGGTCAGCCAATCCGCCATGCCCGTACGCTATGGCCGCCCGGCCACCCGGGACATCGGGTCCGATCCCCCACCGCCCCCTGGTATCGGGCTCGGGGTCGACCCTGAGAGCCCGGGGTCAGCGGGGGCGCAGCACCTGCACCCGGCGCACGGTCGAGTCCACGGCGGGCTCGGTGGTCGGCACGGGATAGCTCGCCACCGTCGCCAGCACGCCCGGCGGCAGGTGGCCCCGCCCGGGATCGCCCACCAGCACCTCGGCGCCGCCGGCGGCGGCCCGTCGCAGGAAGGGCAGCACCCGCGCCGCCATCGTCGCGTCGTAGAGGACGTCCCCGGCCAGCAGCAGGTCCACCCCGTCGAGATCGCTGTCGAGCAGATCGCCGCCGGTGGTCGCGACCGTCACATCGTTGGCCCGGGCGTTGACGGTGACCGCCGCGACCGCGTACGGGTCGATGTCGTTGGCGACCACCCGCTCGGCGCCGGCGAGCGCGGCCGCGATCGCCACCAGGCCGGACCCGGCGGCGAGGTCGAGCACCCGGCGGCCGGCCGCGAGGTCGGGGTGGTCGAGCAGGTGGCGCGCGAGGGCCTGGCCACCGGCCCAGACCGAGGCCCAGTACGGCGCGGGCAGGGCGTGCCCGGCCTGCGCCTCCATCCGGGCCCACCAGACGATGGCGTCCTCGGCCAGGTGCAGCCGGACCTCGGGGACGAACGGGATCCGCACCAGCCGGAGCCGGTCGAGCCCGCCGCCGGGAGCGTCGATCTCCCGCTCGATCTCGGTCAGCGCGTCGGCTGTGGCACCTCTCATCGGGGCAAGCATGCCCCAGCCGACCTCGTCTCGCCCGGCTTTCGCGTCGCCGCGCCGGGAGTTCGGCCAGCGGATCGCGGTTCGGCCGGTTACTCTCGGGGTGGCACCGGGCGATCATCGGTCGACGACCGGGGTTCACCCGCTTTGGAACAGGGAGAGATGCATGGCAACCGGCACGGTTAAGTGGTTCAACTCGGAAAAGGGCTTCGGCTTCATCGAGCAGGATGGCGGAGGGCCGGACGTGTTCGTCCACTACTCGGCCATCGCGTCGAGCGGTTACCGGGAGCTGAACGAGGGCCAGAAGGTCGAGTTCGAGGTGACCCAGGGTCAGAAGGGTCCGCAGGCGGACAACGTCCGTCCGCTGTAGATCCCGTGCCGGTGGCGGCGGCCGGTTGACGGTCGCCGCCGCAGCGCGTTTCAGGGCCGCTTCGGCGCGACGGGCAGGTCCCGTCGCCGCCGTAGCGGCCCCATCAGCAGGATCGCCGGGGTGAGCGCGAGCCAGGCCGTCATCACCGCGATCGCGGTGCCGGCCCCGTGGGCCGCGCCGATCGCCCCGGCCAGCACGGCGGCTGACCAGCATCCCGCCGACCGCCGGTCCGGCGCGAGTCGCGCCTCCCGGACCAGGAAGACCTCCGGGACCGCCATCGCCCGACCGGGCCTGAACGCGCCCGCCGGACGCGGCGGGGTCAGGCCGCCAGGCGGCGGGCCAGTTCGTCGGTGACCTGCTGGGCGATGGTGGGCGGGATCGCCTCCGCGATCTGCTCCGGCGAGAGGCCGGCGAGCACACCGGCGACGATCGCCTGCTCGTCGCTGAAGTCGCTCTCGGACAGGGCCTTGACCTGGGCGACCAGGGCCGGGTATGCCTGCGCCATCGCGAGCAGGAGCATCAACGGCGAACCCGCCAGCGGCGGCGTCAGCAGACCCTGCGTCCCGACGGGCGAGATCAGCCAGTTGCGCAGGTTCTCCAGGTCGGCGAAAACCTGGCCGACCGTACGGGTGGGCGAACCGGTGTTGTAGGCGAGCTTGTCGGTCTGTTCCATGTCGGACTCCTCTGCTGGCGGTGCGATCAATCCGATGGTCGTCAGGTAGCGGCGGAACAGCGGGGTCTGGTCCCGGTTCGCCTTGATCGAGTCGCGGAAGAAGCTGAAGTGGGTGTGCCACAGATGGGAGTTGTCCCCGCTCGTCCGCTTGCGCAGGCGGTCCCACCGCCGGACGACCTTGCCGTCCGGGGAGTAGATGATCTCGCGGAGGTCCCGGCTGTCCGGGGTGCCCGCGGTGCACTGCGCGACGCACCAGGTGGAGAAGCTGCGGAGGTCGTGCGCCCGTCCTGCGACGACGACCCGGAACAGGCCGACGTCGAGCGCCGCCGCGTCGAGAGTCAGGCCGGAGGAGTCCCGGGGCGATTCGACGACGGAGTAGTCCCTGGGCACCACCCGGTCGGAGCCGCAGTGGTAGCCGCCCCGGTGGGCGGGGTCGCCGACGATGCCGACCTCGGCGGGTTCGAGGTCCTGTTCGCGTACGGTGTCGGGGTCGACGTTGAGGTGGTCGAGCAGCAGGCGGCGGACGGCCAACAGGTTTTGCGGTGCCCGCGTCATGGGGTTCCCCCTCGGGGTCGGGGACGGGTTCGGGGGCCGGGCACAGCAGTGACACCGCGTAGGCGGTGTGGGAGCCTCACGCGCGGGCCCGACCGGCTGGTGCACGGCGTCGGGCAGGGCCCAACCATAGCCCCATCGATTGATAAATGCCCAGCTCAGAGCAGGTTTTTTCGGCCCTCGAAAACCTGCGACCCCGGCGACATGATCGGTAGGAGCACAGCGGACGGACACTGTGGATCGTGCAGGATCTCCCGCCATCCGGCACGCAGGGTGACCGCCGTGCCGAGGGGCTCGCCGGTGCCGGGGTTGCGCGCGTAGCGCGGATGGGCGCCGCCGGAGACCTGCACCCGCAGCCGGTGCCCCGGCGCGAACCGGTGCGCCGTGGGCCAGAGTTCCACCGGCACCCGCACCACGCCGGCCGAGTCGGTGGGGAACCGGTCGGGCGCGACCCGGACCAGGCCGTCGCAGACGTTCCAGGAACGGCCGCGCCGGTCCACGTCGCACAGCCGCACGAAGACGTCCAGGTGGGACAGCTCGCTGCGCAGGTGGATCTCGGCGCGTACCGGGCCGATCACCTCGACGGGCGCGGCGAGCGGGGCGCTGGTGAAGGTGAGCACGTCGGGCCGGGCCTCGACCGGGCGGTTGTCGACCGGGCCGGCGCGCTGGGCGACCAGCAGCGGCCCGCCGAGCGAGGGCGTCGGGTCGGCCGGGTCGTAGTGGAAGCGGTCCGGGGACGACGGGACCGGCGCGGCGGTGCTCAGCCCGCCATCCGGGTGCAGGTGCCACGGGGTCGGCACCGCCGGGGGCGGCCAGTCGGGCAGGTCCCGCCAGCCGCCACCGGCACCCCCGACGTGCACCCGCACGGGGGCCGCCGCGCCGGCACCGGTCGGCCGCCCGGCGAGGTGGGCGTCGAGGTGGTCCAGCCCGTCGCGCAGCGCGGCGAGGAAGAGCCCGGGGCTGCCGTGGGTCCACGGTCCGACGGTCAGCCGGGGCCGGGCGCCGGCCGCGCGCAGCGCCGCGAAGTCGCGCAGCTGGGCCGGCAGGAAGATGTCGTGCCAGCCGCTCACCATCGCCACCGGCGCGTGGACCTCGGCGATCCGGTCGCCGAAGACGCGCGTACGCCAGTAGCCGGCGTCGGGGGTGTGGTGGCGCAGCCACTCCTGGAAGAACGGCACGGTGACGCCGGTGGCCACCCGGTCCGCCTCGGCCAGCGGCAGGTGGGCCAGCGCCGCGACCAGCCGGGGCTGGCCGCGCTTGAGTTCCCACTGCCGGGCCAGCCACGGCACGGTCTGCGCCTGGAGCAGCTCGGCCCAGGTGAGCACGGTGTCGAGGGCGAAGGACTCCCCGGCGTACGTCGAGTCGCGGGTGCCCGAGGCGGTCACCACGGCGACCATCGCGCGCAGCTCCTCCCCCGCGTCGGCCGCGAGGGCCCACTGCACGAAGCCCTGGTAGCTGGCGCCGAACATGCCGAACGCGCCGGACCACCAGGGTTGGCGGCGCAGCCAGTCGAGGGTGTCGAGGCCGTCCTCGCGCTCGTGCACCAGCGGGGCGAAGCTGCCGCCGGAGCCGAACGTGCCGCGGCAGGACTGGATCACCACGTGGAAGCCGCGTTCGGCGGCGAGCCGGCCGAGCAGCCGCATGGGCCCGCCTCGCCCGTACGGGGTGCGGATCAGCACGGTCGGCGCGCCGGGCAGGGCCGGGGCGTAGTGGTCGGTGCGCAGCGGCACGCCGTCGCGGACCCGTACCGAGATGCCCCGGGTGAGGGTGACCCGACGGGTGCGCGCGGGCGGCAACCGCAGCGCGGCGGTGGCGAGGCGGGCTGCCAGCCGGTCGAGCACGACGTCAGCCGTTCGCGCGCCGGGCCGGCTCGTCGCGGGCGGCGCGCACCGCGTCCCGGTGCTCCCCCATCGAGGCGGTCATCGCGGTCATGAACCGGTGCACCACCTCCAGCTCGTCGTCGCTGAAGCCGGCCATCACGTCGTCGGTGCGCCGGCCCAGGGGCCGGAAGAACTCCATGGCCAGCGCGGCACCCTGCTCGGCGTAGTGCAGGAAGACCTTGCGCCGGTCGGTGGTGTCGCGGTCGCGGCGGATGTGCCCGGCGCGTTCCAGCCGGTCGATCAGGGCGGTGACCGAGCCGGACGACAGGTTGAGCGCCTCGCCCAGGCGGCCGGGGGTGATCGGCCGGCCGATCAGCTCGGCGTCCATCACCGCGATCAGCGCCTGCAGGTCGGTGGCGTTGAGCCCGTGCAGGGCGGCGAAGGCGTGCCCGATGTGCTGCGCGTCGACCGAGTAGCGCCGCAGCCCGGTCCCGATCTCGGCGACCAGCCGCTCGCGGCGCGTGTCGCGCCGCCGGTACATGCCGTGACCTGCCACGTCGGTCGCCGCCTCCTGCCCGTCCGTTCCGGTTGCAGCATAACTCAGCAGTCGATAATCTCGTTAATCAAGATACTCGACGGTCGACCCTTTGCGTCGTTCGCGAGGTCTTGACCGTCGAAGGAAATCCGTCGAGAGACCGTGAGGGCATCCGATGTCAGTGTTCACCCGCGTGGCGCGCGGACGGCTCGCCGCGTGGCTCACCGTGGCCGCCGCGATCGTGTTCGGGGCGGCCGTCTTCGTGCTGCCCAAGCCCGACAACCCGGCGGCCGTCTCCGCCACCGGCCTGTCGGTGGAGTGGCAGTCGACCCAGGTGGAGCGCCTCCAGGACCAACTGCCCTCCCGCGACGTCCAGCCGGCGATCGTCGTGGTCAGCCGCGCCGACCGGGCCGCCCTCACCGAGGCCGACCGCGCGGCCCTGACGGGCCAGTCGGGTGACCTCAACCAGTTCGCCGTCGGCGGGCGCGTCAGCCCGCCGCAGGTCTCCCCCGACGGCACCGTCGCGCTCGTCGCCGTGCCGCTGTCCACCGCTGGCGGGCAGGAGGCGGTCGCGGAGCGGATCGACCAGCTCCGCGCGTCCCTGGACGACGCGCCGGCGGGGTTGAACGTGGAGGTCACCGGCGGGCCCGCCTTCGCCACCGACCTGACGAAGGTCTTCGCCGGGGCCGACACCACGCTGCTGGCCGTCACCGCCGGCGTCGTGGCGCTGCTGCTGCTCATCACCTACCGCAGCCCGTTCCTGTGGATCGTGCCGCTCGTCGTCGTCGCGGCGACGGAACAGCTCACGCTGCGCGCCCTCGACACGGTCGTCCCGGCCGTCGGCATCAACCTGCCCGGCGGCGCCGTCACCGGCATCGCCAGTGTCCTCGTCTTCGGCGCCGCCACCAACTACGCGCTGCTGCTCATCGCCCGCTACCGCGAGGAGCTACGCCGCGAGGAGGACCGCTTCGTGGCGATGCGCGCCGCGCAGCGGCGGGTCGCCGAGCCCATCCTCGCCAGCGGCTCCACCGTCGTCCTCGGCGTGCTCACCCTGCTGCTGTCGGAGCAGGAGCTCAACCGCGCCCTCGCCGTGGCCTGCGCCACGGGCGTCGTCCTCGCCATGCTCTCGGCGCTGTTCGTCCTCCCGGCGGTCCTGGTGATCTTCGGGCGCGGCCTGTTCTGGCCGTTCGTGCCCCGCGTCGGCGGGGAGATCCGCGAGGGCCGGCTGTGGGGCCGGCTCGGCGCCGCCGTCGAGCGCCGTCCCGTGCCGGTCGCGCTGCTCGCGACGCTGCTGCTCGCCGGGCTCGCCCTCGGCGGGCTGGGCATCCGCACCGGCCTGTCGGAGACCGAGCAGTTCCGGGTCAAGCCGGAGGCGGTCGCCGGCGCGGAGACCCTCGCGCGGTCCTTCCCCGCCGGCACGACCCAGCCGGTCGCCGTGCTCACCACCCCCTCGGCGGTGCGGGCCGTCACGGACACCGCCGCCGGGGTCCCCGGCGTCGCCTCCGCGCGTCCCGGTGAGGCCGGCGCCCAGGTCGCCCAGGTCGACGTCGTGCTGGAGGCCGAGCCCGGCACCGAGGCGGCGAGCCGGGCCGTCGAGGCCCTGCGGGACGCGGTCGCGGCGGTCCCCGGCTCCGCCCCGCCCGCGGTCGAGGGCGCGCCCGCGTTCGACGGCGCGGTGGTCGGCGGCAACGTCGCGGCCACCTACGACGAGAACGAGGCCAACGGCAGGGACCTGCGGCTGATCCTGCCGATCATCCTGCTGCTCGTCGGCGCGGTGCTGGTGCTGCTCCTGCGCGGCCTGGTCGCCCCGCTGCTGCTGGTGCTCACCGTGATCGCGTCGTTCTTCGCCAGCATCGGCGCGTCGTGGCTGCTCTTCGACCACGTGCTCGACATGCCGGCGCTCGACAGCGGCGTCCTGCTGCTGGCCTTCGTGTTCCTCGTGGCGCTCGGCGTGGACTACAACATCTTCCTCGTCACCCGGGCCCGCGAGGACGCCCGGCGCAGCGGCACCCGCGCCGGGATGCTCTCGGCCCTGCGGGTCACCGGCGGCGTCATCACCAGCGCCGGTGTCCTGCTCGCCGCGGTCTTCGCGGTCCTCGGCGTCCTGCCGCTGATCCTGCTGACCCAGATCGGGATCATCGTCTGCATCGGCGTCCTGCTGGACACCCTGCTCGTGCGGACGGTCCTGGTGCCGGCGCTGGCGTTCACGCTCGGCGACCGCTTCTGGTGGCCGGGACGGGTCTCGCGCGAGCCCGCCGGGGGCGGCGACGACGCGCCGACGGGACGCGAGCAGGTGACCACCCGGGACTGACCGGCCCGCCGGAAGGGGCCGTGGCGGCATCGCCACGGCCCCTTCGCGCGCCCCGGGCACGCCGTCCGCCGCGCCGCGAGGGCTAATGGAGGCGACCTCGTGCGCTGCTCGGCGATGGCGGAGGCGGCTCACGCGTCGGCGCGGGCCGCCACCGGTTCGGGCTCGGCCACGTCGCCACCCGCCGCCCTGTCACGGGTGGCCCAGGCGACCACGAACAACGCCGTCCAGGCCACCCCGAGCAGCACCGCCGTGGCGCTGCCGCTGGCGGTGCTCAGCCCCAGGTAGAGGCGGGCGCCGACGATGCCGACCCCGCCGGCCGCCGCGGCCGTCCAGGCGGCCACCGCCACCGGCCAGCGCGCCCCCCGGGACAGCAGCCAGGCCAGGGTGCAGAGACTGGCCGCCACCACGGCGTTCTGCGTCGGGAACAGGGCGGCGTCCCGGCCGTCCGGCCCGCCCGCCGTCGGCCCCGCCAGATCGACCACCACGGCCAGCACCACCAGCGGCACGAACGCCCCGACCGTGCCGACCACGCTGAGCAGGTCCGCCCGCCAGGGCCGGTGCCGCCAGGCCAGCACCGCCGCGACGACGGCCACCAGCACGATCAGCGACGATCCGCGCAGCGCCGAGACCACCGCGAGCGTGACGTCGACCGCCCCGGGCGTACGCCGGTCGGCGAACCAGTCGGCGATCGCGCTGTCGAGCACCGCGAGGCCACTGTGCCGGACCACCGCCCCGAGCACCCAGGCGATGGCGAGCCCGGCGAGGAAGAGCAGCAGCAGGCCCGCGACCAGGTTGATCAGCAGCGTCCAGGCCGGCCCGACGTGCATGGCGAGCAGGAAGAACAGCACCCCGTACCGGCCGCTGAGCCAGCGCACCGGCCGCAGGCCCGCCGCCCGGGACGCCAGCGCCCGGGCCGGATCCGGGTTGCGGCCCAGCCACCGCCCCGCCAGCACCACCGCGACCAGCGCGGCCACCAGCACCAGCACCGCGCCGGTGGCCCGCCCGAGCAGCCGGGAGACCGTCTCGTACGACTCGCCGGCCAGGTTGCCGACGAGCACCGAGCCGCCCACCCAGGTCACCACCCCGGCCAGGTTCCACGGCGCGAACCGCCGGTACGGCATCCCGGCCGCCCCGGCCAGCCGGGGCACCAGGGTGCGGGCGAAGGCCACCCAGCGGGCGGTGAGCACCCCGCGCCCGCCCAGCCGGCCGAGCATCGCGTCCGCCCGGCTCCACCGCTCGTGACCCACCCGCGCGCCCAGCCGCCCGGCGCGCAGCCGGGGCCCGTGCCGCCGGCCCGCCCGGTACGCCAGTGTGTCGCCGATCACTGCTGCAAGGATCATCACCAACAGCGCCGGTACGAGCCGCAGCGTCCCCGCGTACGCTAGGAAGCCGACCAGCAACAGGGTCGCCTCGCCCGGCACCAGCAGACCGAAGATCACGGCGGTCTCCCCCGCGACGACAATCGCGGCGATCACATAGATCAGCAGGGGCGGCAGGCCCTGCAGCGAGGTCAGCAGGTCGTGCATCGGGCCCCCATTCCCACGGGGGTCAGCATGCCAGGCGCTGAAACGGTCGGAACATCAGTTTCGGCAGAGATCCGGGTCATCTGGGGGTAACACCCCCCGACGCGTGCCCGGCAACCGCAGACAGGAGTATGGAGGGTATGCAGCTTCGCACCGACCTCCGCAACGTCGCCATCATCGCCCACGTCGACCACGGCAAGACGACCCTGGTCGACGCCATGTTGCGGCAGGCCGGCGCCTACGGCGCCCGCGGCGAGGTAACCGAACGGGTCATGGACTCGATGGACCTCGAACGGGAAAAGGGCATCACCATCCTGGCCAAGAACACCGGCGTGCGTTACATGCCGGCCGACGGCTCCGACCCGGTGACCATCAACATCATCGACACCCCCGGCCACGCCGACTTCGGCGGCGAGGTCGAACGCGGCCTGACCATGGTCGACGGCGTGGTGCTGCTGGTGGACGCCAGTGAGGGCCCCCTGCCGCAGACCCGGTTCGTGCTCCGCAAGGCGCTCAAGGCGCGCATGCCGATCATCCTGGTGATCAACAAGGTGGACCGCCCCGACGCCCGGATCAAGGAGGTCGTGGACGACACCTACGAGCTCTTCCTCGACCTGGACGCCGACGAGGAGCAGATCGACTTCCCGATCGTCTACGCCTGCGCCCGCGACGGCATCGCCTCGCTGACCCAGCCCGCCGACGGCGCGGTCCCCGACGACAGCACCAGCCTGGAGCCCCTGTTCCGCACCCTGCTGGACACCATCCCGCCGCCCTCGTACGAGGAGGAGGCGCCGCTGCAGGCGCACGTCACCAACCTCGACGCCTCCCCGTTCCTCGGCCGGCTGGCGCTGTGCCGGGTGCGGCAGGGCACCATCAGCAAGGGTCAGACGGTGGCCTGGTGCCGCACCGACGGCAGCACCCAGCGGGTCCGCATCTCCGAGCTGCTGATGACCGAGGGCCTGGAGCGCAAGCCGGCCGACTCGGCGGGCCCCGGCGACATCATCGCCGTCGCCGGCATCCCCGAGATCATGATCGGTGAGACCCTGGCCGACGCGGAGGACCCGCGCCCGCTGCCGCTGATCACCGTCGACGAGCCGGCCATCTCGATGACCATCGGCACCAACACCTCGCCGCTGGTCGGCCGGGTCAAGGGCGCCAAGGTCACCGCCCGGATGGTCAAGGACCGGCTCGACAAGGAGCTGATCGGCAACGTGTCGCTGCGGGTGCTGCCCACCGAGCGCCCCGACGCGTGGGAGGTGCAGGGCCGTGGCGAGCTGGCCCTGGCCATCCTGGTGGAGCAGATGCGCCGCGAGTCGTTCGAGCTGACCGTCGGCAAGCCGCAGGTGGTCACCCGGGAGATCGACGGGAAGACCTGCGAGCCCGTCGAGCGGCTCACCATCGACGCTCCGGAGGAGTACCTCGGCGCGATCACCCAGCTGCTGGCGACCCGCAAGGGCCGGATGGAACAGCTGGTCAACCACGGCACCGGCTGGATCCGGATGGAGTGGCTGGTCCCGGCCCGGGGCCTGATCGGCTTCCGCACCGAGTTCCTCACCGACACCCGGGGCACCGGCATCCTGCACCACGTCTTCGAGTCGTACGAGCCGTGGTTCGGCGAGCTGCGCACCCGCAACAACGGCTCGCTGGTCGCCGACCGGTCCGGCGCCGTCACGTCGTTCGCCATGATCAACCTGCAGGAGCGCGGCCAGCTCTTCGTCGAGCCGACCACCGAGGTGTACGAGGGCATGATCGTCGGGGAGAACTCCCGCTCCGACGACATGGACGTCAACATCACCAAGGAGAAGAAGCTCACCAACATGCGCGCGTCGACCTCCGACGAGACCGAGAAGCTGATCCCGCCGCGCAAGCTGTCGCTGGAGCAGGCCCTCGAGTTCTGCCGCGAGGACGAGTGCGTCGAGGTGACCCCCGCCGCGGTCCGCATCCGCAAGGTGGTGCTCGACCAGCAGCTCCGCGGTCGGGCCGCCGCCCGTCGCAAGCACGCCGGCTGACGTACGACGGCAGTCCCCCCGGAGCCCGGACCGCACCACGCGGTCCGGGCTCCGCCCGTCACGGCCCCGGCGCGGGGGCGTCAGGCCGGGCGGGTGGCGAGGAAGGCAAACAGGTCGGACACCCGGCCGGACCCCGCCTCGGTGGTGCGCACCAGCGTCAGGCCGGCGTCGGTGACCGCGTTGAGCAGGCCGGCCATCGGGACGTGCCAGGCGCCGACGCGCACCCGCACCCCGTGCGGCGACCAGGCCCGGAAGCTGCGCTCCCGGTCGGCGTAGCCGCCGTCGATCACGATCCGCGCCGGATCGGAGCGGTCGGCGAACGCCCCCACGAAACACGGGTGCACCCCCACGTGCACGAACCGCCCACCGGGCGCGAGCACCCGCGCCGCCTCGGCGATCACCGCCGCGTAGTCGGGCACGTCGGTGTGGGCCAGCACGCACGCCACCGCCGGCACCGAGGCGTCGGCCACCGGCAGCGCCGCCGCGTCGGCGCGGGCCACCGGCAGGCGCGGGCGGGCGTGCCGCAGCTGCCCGCCGGACAGGTCGACCCCCACCGGCTGCCAGCCCAGCCGGCGCAGCTCCGCCGCCTGCAGCCCCGTGCCGCAGCACAGGTCGAGGCAGCGGCCGGGGCCGGTGCCGAGCAGGTCGCGGAGCTGGCCGCGAACCCGGGTCATGTAGTCGCTGGACGTGTCGGTGGCGAACGCCTCGTACCAGTCGGCGTGCGCGTCGTAGGCGGCAACCGTCACCCCCGCACGGTACGGCCGGACGCCCCGACCCGCTGCCCCGTCGGCGATCCGTTACGGTCAGCCGCATGACCTGGGACGAGCTCGACGCCCACCTGGACGGCGTGCTCGGCACAGTGTCGGCGTACGTGGGGCGGGTCGGCGCCACCCCCACCTGGACCCGGCACGCCGACGCGACCCACTACGCGGCCAGCACCATGAAGGCGGCGGTGCTCGTCGCGCTGCACCGCGCCGCCGAGGCCGGCGCCCTCGACCTGGACGCCCCGGTGCCGGTACGCAACGAGTTCGACTCGGCGCTGCCCGGCGCGCCCCGGTTCTCCTGCGCCCGGCACTACGACAACGACGAGGCGGTCTGGGAGCGCGTCGGCGCCCAGGCGACACTGCGCTGGCTCGCCCGCCGCATGATCGTCCGCTCCAGCAACCTCGCCACCAACCTGGTCATCGGCCACGTCGGACTGCCGGCGGTGGCCCGGGTGTGGGACCTCGCCGGGGCCCGGCACAGCGTCACCGGCCGGGGCATCGAGGACTTCGCGGCCCGCGAGGCGGGCGTCACCAACCTCGTCACCGCCGCCGACCTCGCCGCGTTGCTCGGTGCGCTGGCCGCCGGCGCGGAGACCCGAGGTTCGCTGGCCTCGCCGGCCGGCTGCGCCGCCATGCTCGACGTGCTGTTCGCCCAGGAGCACCGCGAGGACCTGGCCGCCGGGCTGCCCGAGGGCACCCGCATCGCGCACAAGAACGGCTGGGTGCGCGGCGTGCGGCACGGCGCCGGGGTGGTCTTCCCCGACGACGCCCCGCCGTACGCCGTCGTCGTCTGCACCACCACCGACATCGCCGACGGCGGCCCCAGCGGCGAGGAGGACGACGACGCGTGCCGGCTCATCGCGCGGGTGTCCGCCGCCGCCTGGGCCGCGCGGCACGACCTGGCCTGAGGCCTCACTCCAGCAGGTGTGCCCGCAGCGTCGTCACCACGTCGTCGGTCACGCCGAGGCCGTCGCGCAGGTACGCCCCGAACGACCCGTGCACCCGGTGCACCTCCGCGTACGCGGCGTCCAGGTACTCCTCGCGCACCTCCAGCACCGGGCGCACCGCCTCGACGTCCAGTTCCGGCATCCGCCGCCGCATCGCCTCCAGCAGGACCTCCCGCAGGCTCTCGGTCAGCCGGTTGTTCGCCAGGTAGTCCGCCCGGATCGCCGCCTCGTCCACGCCGAGCGCGCTGAGCAGCAGCACCGTCAACCAGCCGGTGCGGTCCTTGCCCGCCGAGCAGTGGTAGACCAGCGGCAGGTTCTCCGCCCGGGCCGCCAGCCGCACCGCCGTGCCGAAGTTCGCCCGCGCCGACTCACCGCTGACGAACCAGCGGTAGATCGCCGCCATCGCCGCCGGCGTGCCCTGCTCCGCCAGGCCCGCGTACGCGCCCAGGTCGTGGCCGAGCAGCACCGCCGAGACGTACGTGAAGACGGGGTGCTCGGCGTCGTGCACCGGCAGGTGCACCACCCGCGGCTGGCCGGTCAGCCGGTCCGGCGGGGCGACCGCCGTCTCCGAGTGGTCCCGCAGGTCGACCACACAGGCCGGGCCGAGCTTGGCCAGCACCGGCAGGTCCTCGTCGGTCAGCCGACCCAGCGCCGGCGTGCGGATCAGCGCCCCCGGGCGCACCCTGCGGCCGTCGGCGCCGACCAGGCCGCCGAGGTCCCGCGCGTTCGGCGCGCCCACCAGTTCCCAGTCCCGCCCGCTCATGCCGGCGCTCCGCCGCGCCGCGTGCCGCCACGAGGCACCACCGCCCCGCGCCCGATGATCCGCCCACTCCGCTCGCTCATGCCGGCCTCCCCTTCGCCTGCCCGTGCCCGTATAGGGTGCCGCACATGACCATCGCCGCGGTACGCACCCACCGGCTCTCTGCGCCCCTGCACACGCCGTTCGTGACCGCGCTGCGCCGCACCACCACCGTGGAGACCCTGGTGGTGGAGGTGGTCGATGCCGACGGCCGGTCCGGCTTCGGCGAGGCGCCGCAGGTGTGGCAGGTCACCGGGGCGTCGGTCGCCGGTTCCGAGGCGTGCGTGCGCGAGCTGCTCGGCCCGGCGCTCACCGGCCGCGACGCCGACGACCTGGTGGCCCGCTGCACCGAGGTGCAACGGGCGGTCGTCGGCAACGAGGCGGCCAAGGCGGCCGTCGACGTCGCGCTGCACGACCTGGCCGCGCGGCGGCTCGGCGTACCGCTGGTGCGGCTGCTCGGGGGCACCGCCCTGCGGGTGCCCACGGACGTCACGCTCGCCGCGGGCGACGCGGTGGACCTGGCGGCGGCGGCCCGGCAGCGGCGGGCGGAGGGCTTCGGCGTGCTCAAGCTGAAGGTGGGCACCGACGCGGCCGGCGACCTGGAGCGGGTCCGCGCGGTGCGTGCCGCCGTCGGCGACGGGGTCCGCATCCGGCTGGACGCCAACCAGGGCTGGACCCCGCGCGAGGCGGTCCGGGTGATCCGGGGCGTCGAGGACGCCGGGCTGGACGTGGAACTGGTCGAGCAGCCGGTCGCCTGCTGGGACCTGGACGGGCTGGCGTGGGTCAGCGACCGGGTGGACGTGCCGATCCTCGCCGACGAGTCGGTCTTCGGCGTCCGCGACCTGGTCGAGGTGATCCGCCGCCGGGCCGCCGACATGGTCAACGTCAAGCTCGCCAAGTGCGGCGGCCTGCATCCGGCCCGGACGCTGCTCGACCTCGCCGCCGCGCACGGCCTCGGCACCGTCGTCGGGTCGATGATGGAGAGCCAGGTGGGCATCGGCGCCGCCGCGAGCCTGGTGGGCGCCTACGGCACCACCGCGGTGGCCGACCTGGACGCCGCCTGGTGGCTGGCCTGGTCGCCGGTGCGCGGCGGCCTGCGGTACGACGGCGCGACAGTCGTGCTGCCGGACGCGCCGGGCCTGGGCATCAGCTCCGTGACTGAAGTAAAGATGCAGACTGCTGGTTGATGCTCGTCGAAAACTTTCATATGGTCGCGGGGACATTCGGCGCGAGCTGGGGGTGGACGTGGAGCTGCAACCGGGCCGGGAGGCCGTGGTCCGGGTCGCCGTCGCGACCCTCTGGAGCTGCCCCGAGGCGGTACGCCCCGTCGACGGCCCCGCCCTGGCCGCGCGTACGGACATCGCCGCCTGGATCTCCGGCATGGACACCGACCAGCAGGTCGGCGACTGCGTACTGAGCCAACTGCTGCTCGGCGAGCGGGTGCTGGTCACCGAAGTGCGCCCGGACGGCTGGGCCCACGTGGTGGCGGTCGAGCAGCCGGCCCCCCGGCTGCACCCGCGCGGCTACCCCGGCTGGCTGCCCACCGAGCAGCTCGCCCCCGGGGCCGGCGACCCCGAGGCGGACCCGCTCGTGGTTGACGCCACCGTCACCGCGCTGCGCGACGCGCCGGGCGGCGCCGAGCTGCTCTCCGGGGTGATCCTGGGCACCCGGCTGATCCCGGCCGGGCCGGCGGTCGACGGCTGGCAGCCGGTGCACGCGCCGGGCCACCCCGCGCCGCTCTGGCTACCCGCCGGCGACGCGGTACCGGTGCCCACCGTGCCCCCGTCGGCCGAGGAGGTGCTGTCCGTCGCTCAGCGCCTGGTCGACGTCATCTACATCTGGGGCGGGGTGTCGGCGTACGGCATCGACTGCTCCGGCCTGGTCCACCTGGCCTGGCGGCGGCTCGGCGTGCTGCTGCCGCGCGACGCCAGCGACCAGGCGACGGTGACCACGCCGGTGCCGCTGGGCGCGGAACGCCCCGGTGACCTCTACTTCTTCGCCCGCCCCGGGCGGCGGATCCACCACATCGGGATCGTCACCGCCGACCCGCGCCCCGGCGACGACCGGCGGATGCTGCACGCCTGCTACCTGCGGCGCCGCGTGCTGGAGGAGCGGCTGCCCGACGAGCGCACCGCCACCCTGGTCGGCGTGCACCGCGTCTGACCCGCGTACGACGAGAGAGGGGCGCCCCGGTGGGGCGCCCCTCTCTCGTCGCGTCGCGTACGCCTCAGTGGCGGGCGTCGGTCAGCACCCGCCGCCGGTCGCGGGAGGACTTGACCAGGCTGGCCACGGTGGCCACCGCGAGGGTGCCGAGGATGATCGTCAGTGAGAGCCAGATCGGGATGTGCGGGGCCCAGGAGACGTGCTCGCCGCCGTTGATGAACGGCAGCTTGTTGTCCGCGAGGGCCTCCAGCACCAGCTTGACGCCGATGAAGCCGAGCACCACGGCCAGGCCGTAGCTGAGGTAGATCAGGCGGCTGAGCAGGCCACCGAGCAGGAAGTAGAGCTGCCGCAGGCCCATCAGCGCGAAGACGTTGGCGGTGAAGACCAGGTACGGCTCCTGGGTGATGCCGAAGATCGCCGGGATCGAGTCGAGCGCGAAGATCAGGTCGGTGGTGCCGATGGCGATCATGACGATCAGCATCGGGGTGAAGATCCGCTTGCCCTTCGCCGTGTGGGTGGTCAATTTGGCGCCGTCGTAGTCCCGGGAGATCGGCAGCGCCTTGCGGCTCCACCGGATCAGCAGGTTCTCGGAGAACTCGTCCTCGTCGGGCTCGCCCTGCCGGGCGAGGTTGATCGCGGTGTAGATGAGGAACGCGCCGAAGATGTAGAACACGAAGGAGAACTGGGAGATCAGCGCCGCGCCGGCCGCGATGAAGCCGCCCCGCATGACCAGCGCCAGCACGATGCCGATGAGCAGCACCTTCTGCTGGTACTGCCGGGGCACCCCGAACCGCGCCATGATGATCACGAAGACGAACAGGTTGTCGACCGAGAGGCTGTACTCGGTCAGCCAGCCGGTGTAGAACTGCCCGGCCGCGCTGGCCCCGGAGGCCAGCCATACGCCACCGCCGAAGATCAGTGCCAGGGCGACGTAGAAGCCGACCCAGAGGCTCGACTCACGCACGCTGGGCTCGTGCGGCCGCCGACCGACGATCAGCAGATCCACGAGCAGGATCCCGGTCAGGGCGACGAGCGTCCCCACCCAGACCAGTCCGGACACGTCCAAGGTTCATTCCTCCGGCAGACACGCAACGACGGGCACACCGTACGCCCTTCGTGGACGCGGTGTGCCGGCGACGCTGACTCTGGTGACTGTCGGAGGTCTCTTCCGTCGCCGTCCCCGAGGGGGCGGCGACCGACGGGCCGGGTCGTGCGTCCAGGGATCGGCGCTCGACCGTGCTGACGACTCCGTCGCGGGGGAATACTCCCCTCCTCGCCCGTCATTCTGGCCCACCGCCGCCAGTGGCCGCATCTCGGGTCGTGAGTGTCCTTTCCCACCCCGACGCATCGATGCCGGTCGGCGGCGGGCATCGAGACCGGCCGCACCATCCGTAGGGCGTCCTAGGAGGCTAGTGCTCCGGGTCGGGCGCGACCAGTGGATCGGCGAGCGACCAGCCCGCCGCCAGCACCGCGTCGCAGGCGGCCACCGCCCGGGCCAGCCGCCGCCGGTGCGGGCCGGCCAGCTCGACCACCGGCACCCCGCAGCCGGCCAGTTCCGCCCGGAACCGCCCCGTCATCCACGCCCGCAGGTGCTCGCCGTCGCGCAGCCCGTCATCGTCGAAGGGCACCCCGACGTGGTCGGTCAGCAGGTACAGCGCGGGCCGCCGGGCCGCCGCGCGCACCCGCGCCGACGTCGACCCGAGGTACCGCTCCTCCCAGACGGCCGTGGCCCGCGCGTCCGTGTCGCAGAACAGCAGCGGGCCGCACGAGCGCGCCGCGGCGTCCTCCGCCGTCTGCTGCTCCCGGACCACCTCGGCGAAGTCGTCGCGGTCCCACACCACGTCGAAGACCGTGGCCGCCGGGTCCCGCCCGCGCAGCCGGGCCAGCTTCCGCTCGGTCAGCTCCCGGCCGTACTCCGGGACCCAGCGGGTGCCGTAGTGCGCGGCGAGGGCGGCGGCCATCGTGGTGGTGCCTGTCGACTCCGCGCCGACGACCACCACCCGCCGGACGAACCACGCCCGCACCGGCGCGCTGAGCCGGTCCCAGTGGCCCGCCGGGTCCGCGCGCACCGCCGTCCCCGACACGGGCACGCCGCGCCGCCCCGGATCCACGCAGACCGACACCGCGTCGAACCGCCGGGCCAGTTCCTCGCCGTACGCCTCGGAGGAGAAGACGGCGTCCACCGGCGCCCCGCCCAGCGCCTCGCGGAACACCGCGCAGTGCAGGTCCCAGACCGCCGGGTCGGCGTAGTCCACCGGATGGTCGTCGTACCGGCCCACGAAGCGGACCCACGGGGTGGCCGCGTGCACCTCGCGCAGCCAGTCCAGCCGCAGCGCGAGCGGGATCGACTCCCGGCGGGACGGCGCCACCACCACGGTGACGGCCGCGCAGCGGGCGGCGGCCGCCTCGATCAGCGCGTGGTGTCCCGCGTGCGGCGGATAGAACTTGCCCACCACCATCGCGTGCCGGAACTCCGGCGCCGCCGGCCCGGCGCCGACGCCGTCCGCCGGCGTTCGACCGGTGGCCGCCCCGGTCACGCCGTCGCCGGGGCCGGGCCCGGGGGCACCGGGGTCGGGGCGGCGCCGCGCCGCAGGTCCGCCCGCCACTCGCGCAGCCCGAGCACGCAGAGCCCGAGGAAGATCACGTAGAGGGCCGCGGTGAGGTACAGGCCCTTGTAGGCGTAGAGCGGGATGTAGATCAGGTCGGCGGCGATCCACAGCCACCAGCTCTCCACCCGCTTGCGGGTCTGCCCGTACGTCGCCAGCAGCGACAGCGCGGTGGTCAGCGCGTCCGGCAGCGGCACGGTGGAGTCGGTGGCCCCGTCCAGCAGCGCCCAGAGCCCGCCGGTAAGCACCACGCCCGCCGCCGCCAGCGCCCACCACTCCCGGCGGCCCGTCCGGCCGACCGTCAGCCGGGTGCGCCGCTCGCCGCCGTACAGCCACGCCCACCAGCCGTACAGGCCCAGGCCGACGTAGACCACCTGGAGGCCGGCGTCGGCGTAGAGGCCCGCCGTCCAGAACAGCAGCATCAGCAGCAGCACGTTGGCGATGCCGACCGGCCAGTTGGCGATCCGCTGCCGGGCCACCAGCCAGACGTTGAGCACCCCGGTGGCGAAGCCCAGCAGCTCCGCCCAGGTGGTGCCGGTGCCGGCCACGGTGAACGCCGTACCGGTCAGCCAGTCGATCATTCGCCTCCCCTTTCCGCGCGCCCACCCTAGATCCGCCCGGCCAGCGGGAACAGGCCCCCGCGACGTCCGGCCCGCACGGCGGCGTGAAAGGCTCCCGGGCATGGTGCTTGAGGTCGCGCTCATCGACGTACTGCCGGGACACGAGGACGAGTTCGCCGCCGCGTACGCCAAGGGGCATCCGGTGCTCGCCGGCACGCCCGGCTGCCGGTCGGTGCGGATGACCCGGGGCGTCGAGTCCCCGAGCCGGTTCGTGCTGCTGGTCGAGTGGGACTCCGTCGAGGCGCACAACGACAACTTCCGCGCCACCGAGCGCTTCGCGCAGTGGCGGGCGCTGATCGGCCCGTACTTCGCCAACCCGCCGCTGGTCGAGCACTTCGTGGACGTGCCGGCCTGAGCTGTCGTACCCCTGCCCTAGGGTGCGCCGTGCACGCGTCGGCCGCCGGTCCCGACGGGCTCGGGGGCGCCGGGCCCGGTTGCCGCGCGGAGATATCCGCTGGCGCCCGGTCGCCGATGCCGGTTGACTGCCCACCATGACGCAACGGGTGGCCCTCGTGACGGGCGTGAGTCGTCGGATCGGCATCGGCGCGGCGGTCGCCCGCACACTCGCCGCGGACGGCTGGCGGCTGCTGCTCACCGGCCTGCCGGAGTTCGACGACGCCCAGCCCTACGGCGGCGATCCCGAGGGCGTGCCGGCCCTGCTGGGCGAGCTGGGCGACGCCGGACACGTCCGCGCCGACCTGCTCGACCCGGCCGCGCCCGCCAACCTGGTCGCCGAGGCGCTACGCCGGCACGGCCGGCTCGACGCGGTGGTCGCCGTGCACGCCTACTGCACCGACACGCCGTTCGGCGCGCTGGATCCGGCCGAGATCGACAGACACCTGCTGGTCAACGTGCGGGCCACGCTGCTGCTCGCCGAAGCGTTCGCCGAGGCGTTCACCGCCGGATCGGGTGGCCGGCTGGTGCTCTTCTCCACCGGCCAACGCCTCGGCCCGATGCCGCAGACCCTCGCCTACGCGGTCAGCAAGGCGGCGGTGGAGAACGCGACCTTCCAGCTCTCCCCGCTGCTGATGCCACGGGGCATCACCGTCAACTGCGTCCACCCGGGCCCGACCGACACCGGATACGCCTCGCCAGAGGCGTACGCCGAGGTCGCCAAGCTCTTTCCGAGCGGACGCTGGGGCACGCCGCAGGACGCCGCCCGGCTGGTGCGGTTCCTCTGCTCGTCCGACGCCGACTGGATCACCGGCCAGGTGATCGACTCGGAGGGCGGCTTCCGCCGCCACCTGTGAGCCTGGCTCAGCCGGCGGCGAGCCGGTCCAGCGCCACGAGCGTCTCCTCCGGGCCGAGGGCCGCGTCCAGCAGCCAGCCGGTGAGCTGCTCGTAGCGGTCCACGTCGGCGGCCGTCGCCAGCCGCACGTCGGTGGTCAGCGCCTCCAGCATCACCGTGCGCGGGTCGGCCGGGTCGGGGAACGAGTAGCAGGAGTACGGCGTGAGCGGCTGCGCCCCGCCCCGCGCGGCGACGCCCCGGGGCAGCAGCCGGATCGTCACGTGCGGCAGGGTGGCCAGCTCGACCAGGTGCCCCAACTGCTCCCGCCACACCTGCGGCGGGGTGTCGCCGGCATCGCAGGCCGCCTCGGCGAGCAGCGCCGTGTAACGGGGCGGGTCCGTCCGCCGCAGCACCTCGTGCCGCAGTCCCCGGGCGCGCACGTCGGCCTCCACGTCGAGGGCCGGGTCGAGCAGCCGGCCGGCGGCGATCCGCAGCCGGGCGTACGCCGGGGTCTGGAGCAGCCCCGGCACGACGGCGGGCTGCCAGTCCACGATGCTCGCCGCGCCCGCCTCCAGTTCGGCGTAGGTGCGCTGCCGCTCGCCCATCTCCCCCAGTGCCTTCCACCAGCCCCGGCTGGTCGCGGCGTCGCGGGCGATGACGATGAGCGCGTCGCGCTGCGGCGGCGGCACCTCGTAGACGTCGAGCAGGTCCAGCACGTCGGCCAGGTCCGGCCGGCTCTGCCCCAGCTCGATGCGGGACAGCTTCGAGGTGGAGGCCCAACCCAGCCGGTCGCAGACCTGTTCCAGGGTCAGCGCCTCCCGCCGGCGCAGCTGACGCAACTCGGCGCCCAGCCGGGCGCGACGAATGACCGGACTCGTTGGCAACGGCATCCCCAGCCTCCCCACCGAGGGAGAGTAGGGCAGGACGATCACTCAGCGCAATAGCTTGCTCGCGTACCGCAATCAGAGGCCAGGTGGCCGTGGGTCGGCCCGCCCCGCCGACCGGGTCAGGCGGGGCTCGGGCCGCTCACTTCACCCCGGCGGCGTCCATGCCGCGCAGCTCCTTCTTGAGGTCGGCGACCTCGTCGCGGATCCGGGCGGCCAGCTCGAACTGGAGCTCCCGGGCCGCCGCCAGCATCTGGTCGTTGAGCTCCTGGATGAGCTGGGCCAGCTCGGCCCGGGCCATCCCCTCCCGCGCGGGCCCGGCGCCGCCGGTACGGGCGCGGCTGCGGGTCTCCTTGACCGGCGCCTTGCCCCGGGAGAGCTGCCGTACGGCTCCGCCGACGCGGCTGTTCTCGGTGTCCTCCGCCTCGCGGTAGATGTCGTCGAGAATGTCGTGGATCTTCTTGCGCAGCGGCTCGGGACTGATGCCGTGCGCCTCGTTGTGCGCGATCTGCTTGTCCCGCCGCCGGTTGGTCTCCCCGATCGCCTCGGCCATCGACGGAGTGATCTTGTCGGCGTACATGTGCACCTGGCCGGAGACGTTGCGCGCCGCCCGGCCGATGGTCTGGATCAGCGACCGGCCGCTGCGCAGGAA
Source organism: Micromonospora sp. NPDC048868 (assembly GCF_043198195.1). NCBI lineage: Bacteria > Bacillati > Actinomycetota > Actinomycetes > Micromonosporales > Micromonosporaceae > Micromonospora > Micromonospora sp. NPDC048868. The sequence goes on along the minus strand of NZ_JBICUN010000026.1, from coordinate 20,505 downwards.
GCCCTCCTTGTCGGCGTCGAGGATGGCGACCAGCGACACCTCCGGCAGGTCGAGACCCTCCCGGAGCAGGTTGATGCCGACCAGCACGTCGTAGTCGCCCTTGCGCAGCTCGCGCAGCAGCTCCACGCGGCGCAGCGTGTCGACCTCGGAGTGCAGGTAGCGCACCCGGATGCCGTTCTCCAGGAGGTAGTCGGACAGGTCCTCGGCCATCTTCTTGGTCAGCGTGGTGACCAGCACCCGCTCGTCGCGCTCGGTGCGCAGCTTGATCTCGTGCATGAGGTCGTCGATCTGGCCCTTGGTGGGCTTGACGACGACCTCCGGGTCGATCAGGCCGGTGGGCCGGATCACCTGCTCGACGAACTCGCCCTGGGCCTGCTCCAGCTCCCACGGGCCGGGCGTCGCGGAGAGGAAGACCATCTGGCCCACCCGCTCCAGGAACTCGTCGAAGCGCAGCGGCCGGTTGTCGGCGGCGCTGGGCAGCCGGAAGCCGTGGTCGATGAGCATCCGCTTGCGGGACGCGTCGCCCTCGTACATGCCGCCGATCTGCGGGATGGTCACGTGCGATTCGTCGACGACCGTCAGGAAGTCGTCGGGGAAGTAGTCGAGCAGGCAGTGCGGCGGGCTGCCCGGCAGCCGGCCGTCCATGTGCATCGAGTAGTTCTCGATGCCGGAGCAGAACCCGACCTGGCGCATCATCTCGATGTCGTAGGTGGTGCGCATCCGCAGCCGCTGCGCCTCCAGCAGCTTGCCCTGCCGCTCCAGCTCGGCCAGCCGCTCGGCCAGCTCGGCCTCGATGTCGCGGATCGCCCGCTCCATCCGCTCCGGCCCGGCGGCGTAGTGGGTGGCCGGGAAGATGACCAGCCCGTCGACCTCCTTGACCACGTCGCCGGTCAGGGGGTTGAGGTAGTAGAGCTTCTCCACCTCGTCGCCGAAGAGCTCGATCCGCACGGCCAGCTCCTCGTAGGCCGGGATGATCTCCAGCGTGTCGCCGCGGACCCGGAAGGTGCCCCGGTTGAAGGCCATGTCGTTGCGCGTGTACTGGATGTCAACCAGCCGGCGCAGCAACTGGTCACGGTCCAGCTCCTGCCCGACCGCGACCCGCACCGCGCGGTCGAGGTATTCCTCCGGGGTGCCCAGCCCGTAGATCGCCGAGACGGTGGCCACCACGATCACGTCGCGGCGGGTGAGCAGCGACATGGTCGCCGAGTGCCGAAGCCGCTCGACCTCCTCGTTGATCGAGGAGTCCTTCTCGATGTAGGTGTCGGTCTGCGGGATGTAGGCCTCGGGCTGGTAGTAGTCGTAGTAGGAGACGAAGTATTCGACCGCGTTGTGCGGCAGCAGCTCGCTGAACTCCTTGGCCAGCTGCGCGCAGAGCGTCTTGTTGGGCGCCAGCACCAGCGTGGGCCGTTGCACCCGCTCGATCAGCCACGCGGTGGTGGCGCTCTTGCCGGTGCCGGTCGCGCCGAGCAGCACGGTGTTGCGGTCGCCGCGTCGGACCCGACGCTCCAGGTCGTCGATGGCCGCCGGCTGGTCGCCGGCCGGCTGGAACTCGCTGATGACCTGGAAACGGCCGTCGAGCCGGGGAATGTCGAGCGCCATGACCCCAACGGTACGCCGGGGGTCCGACACCGCGGCGCGACTACGCCCGGTCCGTGATCGGCTTCAATATTCGCATTGTGTGGCGCATCTCACCGGACTACGCTCTCCGTGTAGGCCGCTCGCGGCGGCCGACCGGGCAGGTGGCCAGGCCGTCACGGCCGGCCCGCCCCCGGCACAGGGTCGCAGCACCCGGCACTCCCGGCGTGCGCACCCGACGTGGTCGCGCGTGAGGCGCTGACCGGCCGCCGCGAGCGCCCCTGCTCGTCACCCCACGGGGGTGAATCCCGTTCAACCTCCCGTGGAGACCTCCGCCGCCCGCTCCGGCCCGCCTGACCCGTTGCAGGGCCCGCCGACGCACGACGACGCGCACACCGGCGGCATCCCACGGGTGGTGACCGGCCGCCGGCGCACCGTCCTGCTGGTGCTCGCGGCCGTGGCCGTGCTCTCCGCCGCCGCGCTGGTCGTGGGGCTGGCAAGCTGGGCGCCCGAGCGGCCGGAGCAGCCGAGGGCGCTGACGGGCGACGAGCGCGACCGACTGGCCGCGATGCGGGTCACCAACTACCGGGACCTGCGGGCCGGGGTACGCGTGACCGCGGGCACCGGCGCGGCGCGTACCGAACTGGTCGGCTGGGTCGACTGGTCCCGGCCGCTGGTCTACCTCGACGTCGGCGGGCCCGGCGCGGGCGCCGAGCGCGGGCTGCTCCAGGCCACCCCGACGGTGGTCCTGCTGCGCCCCGACCCGACGGCGGTGCCGACCCCCGCGCCGCCCCCGCTGATGCCGCCGGCGGACCGCTGGCGGCTGCACGACCCGCCCGCCGGGCGAGGGCTGGCCGCCGTGCTCGACCTGCTCTTCCGCCTCGCCTCCGACCGCCCGGAGCCGCCGGCCGACGCCGCACGCCGGATCGGTGGGGCCACGGTCGGGGCGGCGCCGGTCGACATCCTCCAGGCACCGTCGCCCGGCCCCGGCGTCCCGGCCCCTGACGTGCTCCCCCGCTACTGGCTCGACCACGACGCGCGGCTGCACCGGCTGGAGACCGGGCTGGCCGGCGTCGGCCCGGTGACCGTGCAGCTGAACCGGACCGACCGGCCCACGCTGCGGCCGGTCGACGCTCTCGGCGGCCGTCCCGGGCAGCCCCGTGCCCTGACCGCCGTCGAGCGGGGCCGGCTGGACCGGTTGCCCGCCCGGCTGCGCGCCCGTGGCGGCGCCGCCGTGACCCTGACCGCGCCGGTCGCCGCCGCCACGAACCTGCGCGGAGCCGGCTGGGTGAGCTGGAGCGGGCGGGCGGCTTACCTGACGGTCGCCGACCTCGCCGTGCCGGAGCGCCGGACGCTGCTGCGCGTCGACGGCGCCGGCGTGCGCCGGGCGGAGGTGCCGGCCGCGACGCTCCCGGGCACCGTCGAATCGCCCGGCCGGCCGCCGCTGCCGCCGCCTGCTCAGGGCTGGGGGGCCGATCCGCGGCGCGCGGGCGACCTGGGCCTGCTGCTCGACGCGGCGCTGCGGGCCGCCCGGTCGCCCGGCGGGCGGGGCGCCCCCCTGCGGGTGCGCGGCGACACCGTCGCCGGGAAGACCGTCGACGTGGTCGAGCTGCGCACGTCCCGAGGGCTGCTGCGCTACTGGATCGACCGGTCCGGCGCGCTGCGCCGCCTGGAGCTGCGCACCCGCACCGGCGCCTGGGCCCAGCTCGACCTGACGCCCACCACGGTGCCCCGGCTCGTCCCACCGCCCCGGCCCCCGGCCGAGGGCCGCTGACCGGTCAGGGACGCCAGCCGGTCTGGGCCGCCCACTGCTCGGCGCGCAGGTGCTCCTCGTCGAACCACGGGTCCTTCGCGGTGGTCCAGGTGGCGCTGTCCGGAGCGGAGGCCGCCAGCTCCCGCTTCAACACCAGGTAGGCCGACCGCTGGTCCGGGTCGGCACGCAGGTGGTCGCGCATCAGCAGCGCGTACCGCCAGCCGGGCGCGTCGGCCGGGCGGACGTGCAGGTGCACGGGGCGGCCCGGGTCGGCGCTGCCGTGCAGCCGCTTCTCCCACCGGCCGCTGCCGGGCGGGCGGGGGTCGTCCCACCACTCGCCGGGCAGGCGCGGGAAGCCCGCCTCCGCGAGCCGTGCGGCCAGCGGTCCGTCCGCGTCGGCGAGGGTCGGGACGGTGAGCTGGATGTCGATCACGTCCCTGGCGGCGAGCCCCGGGACCGCGGTCGAGCCGATGTGGTCGATGCGCAGGTCGGCGGGGGCGAGCGCGTGCCGGATCCGGGCGGCCAGCCGCGCGTACTGCTGCGGCCAGGTCGGGTCGGCCTCGGTCAGGACGACGTGCTCCGATCCGGCCGCCCGCCGCTCGCGCAGGTTCGCCTCGTAGGGCCGCAGCCGCTCGCGCCACAGCGCGTCGACGGCCGCGTGCAGGTCGTCGAGGCTGCCGTCGTTGGTCAGCAGCACGTCCGCCGCGCCCCGCCGCCGGGCGTCGTCGGCCTGCGCGGCGATCCGCCGCTCGGCCTCCGCCCGGTCCATGCCCCGGTCGCGGGCCAGCCGCGCCAACCGGGTGGCCACCTCCGTCTGCACCACGACCACCAGGTGGTACGTGGGCGCGAGCCCCACCTCCACCAGCAGCGGCACGTCGTTGACCACGATCGCGTCGGGTGCCGCCGCGGCGGCCAGCTCGGCGGCGCGGGCCCGTACGCGGGGATGGGTGATCGCCTCCAGCCGGCGGCGCGCCGTCTCGTCGGCGAACACCAGCGCGCCCAGCGCCGCCCGGTCGAGGGCGCCGTCGGCGTCGAGGACCCGCTCGGAGAAGGCCGCGACGATCTCGGCCAGCCCTTCCGTGCCCGGCGCGACCACCTCCCGGGCGATGCGGTCGGAGTCGATCACCACCGCGCCGCGCTCGGTCAGTCGCCTCGCCACGGCGCTCTTGCCGGACCCGATTCCTCCGGTCAGTCCCACCTTCAGCACGACACCAGTCAACCGGATGATCACCGCGCCGCCGGCACCGGGGGCACCCCGGACTGGTCCTCCCGGAGCCCTATTCTAGTACTAGGATAGGGCCTGTGGAGCTGACCACCGCCGAGCTGACCGTGCTGGGCCTGCTCATCGAACGGCCCCGGCACGGCTACGACCTGGAGCAGGTGATCGCGCGACGCGGCATCCGGCAGTGGTCCGACGTCGGGTTCTCCTCGATCTACTACCTGCTCGCCAAGCTGGACAGGCGCGGCCTGGTCCACGTACCCGAGGCTCCCGCCGCCCCGAAGTCCCGCCAGGTGTTCCACGCCACCGCCGAGGGCCGGGCGGCCGCGGCGCGCACCGCGCTGGCGCTCATCGAGCAACCGCAGCCGGTCCGGCACCCGCTTCTCGTCGGCATCGCCAACCTGCCCCTGCTCTCCGACCGGGAGTACGCCCAGGCGCTGCGCACCCGGCTGGCGGGGGTCGAGGCCCGCATCGAGTCGCTCCGGTCGGCGCAGCAGGCGCAGGCCCCTCTCCCGCATCCGGCGCGGGAGGTCTTCTCGTACTCGCTGAGCCTCCTGGAGGCGGAAAGGCAGTGGCTCGCCGCCCGAGCCCAGGTGCCCGATGACTGACAAGACCGACTTCAAGAAGACGCTCGACGCCTATCAGGCCGGGCGCGGGCAGTTCCGGATCGTGGACGTGCCCGACACGCGGTACCTCATGGTCGACGGCCACGGCGACCCGAACGGCGCACCGGCGTTCACCGGCGCCATCGAAGCCCTCTACCCGGTGGCCTACAAGCTGAAGTTCGCCAGCAGGCGGGACCTCGGCCGGGACTACGTCGTCCCGCCCCTGGAGGGCCTGTGGTGGGCCGAGGACATGGACTCGTTCACCGCCCGGCGCGACAAGGCACGGTGGGACTGGACGCTGATGATCATGGTCCCGGACTGGATCGGTCAGGACCTGTTCACCGCCGCCGTCGAGCAGGCCGGGGCCAGGAACCGCCCGGCGCGTCTCGACGACGTCCGCCTGGCGACGCTGTCCGAGGGGCGGTGCGTGCAGACGCTGCACGTCGGCTCCTTCGACGACGAGGCCGAGGTGCTGGCGCGGCTGCACGATGAGTTCGTCCCGGGCAACGGGCTGCGGATGGTGGGCAGACACCACGAGATCTACCTCAGCGACTTCCGCCGGGTCGCGCCCGAGCGGCAGCGCACCATCCTGAGGCAACCGGTCGCCCCCGCATCGAGCGCCTAGGCGCGGCGGGGACGGAGCGGCTGCGGAGCGGCTGCGGAAAGACGGGAGCCCCGCCCCCGGCGATCTCGCGATCGCGGGGACGGGGCCCGTCGTCGTTCAGCGGGTCACTTGCCGCCGGCGAGCTTCTCCCGCAGAGCGGCGAGCGCCTCGTCGGTGGCCAGGGTGCCGGCCGGCTCCTCGGCCTGACGGCTCGGGGCCGCGCTGGTCGAGGTGGTGGTGCCACCACCGGTGACGGGCGGAGCCGGGTTGGCAGCGGCCTCGGCGTCGGCGGCCCGGGAGGTCTGCACCTGCTTGGTGTGGGCCTCCCAGCGCTGACGCGCCTCGGCGTACTGGTTCTCCCAGGTCTCGCGCTGCTTGTCGTACCCCTCGAGCCACTCGCCCGTCTCCGGGTCGAAGCCCTCCGGGTAGATGTAGTTGCCCTCGGTGTCGTACGTCGCGGCCATGCCGTAGAGGGTCGGGTCGAAGTGCTCCTCGCCCTCGACGAAGCCCTCGTTGGCCTGCTTGAGCGACAGCGAGATCCGGCGGCGCTCCAGGTCGATGTCGATGACCTTGACCATGACCTCGGAGCCGACCTGGACGACCTGCTCCGGGATCTCCACGTGGCGCTCGGCCAGCTCGGAGATGTGGACCAGGCCCTCGATGCCGTCGTCCACCCGGACGAAGGCGCCGAACGGCACCAGCTTGGTGACCTTACCCGGCACGATCTGCTGGATCGCGTGGGTGCGGGCGAACTGACGCCACGGGTCCTCCTGCGTCGCCTTCAGCGACAGCGAGACCCGCTCGCGGTCCAGGTCGACGTCCAGGACCTCGACCTCGACCTCCTGGCCCACCTCGACGACCTCGGACGGGTGGTCGATGTGCTTCCAGGACAGCTCGGAGACGTGCACGAGGCCGTCCACGCCGCCCAGGTCGACGAACGCGCCGAAGTTGACGATCGAGGACACGACGCCCTTGCGGACCTGGCCCTTCTGCAGCTTGTTGAGGAACTCGGTGCGCACCTCGGACTGCGTCTGCTCCAGCCAGGCCCGGCGGGACAGGACCACGTTGTTGCGGTTCTTGTCCAGCTCGATGATCTTGGCTTCGAGCTCGCGCCCGACGTACGGCTGCAGGTCGCGCACCCGACGCATCTCGACCAGGGAGGCGGGCAGGAAGCCCCGCAGCCCGATGTCGAGGATGAGGCCGCCCTTGACCACCTCGATGACAGAGCCGCGGACGACCCCGTCCTCGTCCTTGATCTTCTCGATGGTGCCCCAGGCCCGCTCGTACTGCGCCCGCTTCTTGGAGAGGATCAGACGACCCTCCTTGTCCTCCTTCTGGAGGACCAGGGCCTCGATGTGGTCACCAACCGAAACGACCTCGGCCGGGTCCACGTCGTGCTTGATCGACAACTCCCGAGAGGGGATGACACCCTCGGTCTTGTAGCCGATGTCGAGCAGGACCTCGTCCCGATCGACCTTGACGACGGTGCCTTCGACAATGTCGCCGTCGTTGAAGTACTTGATGGTCTCGTCGATCGCGGCGAGGAAAGCCTCCTCGGAACCGAGATCGTCGTGGGTGACCCGGGTGGCGCTCGAGGGGGCCTCGATGCTGCTCGTCATGTGGGCGGTTGCTCCGGTCGGATGGTGTGTCACAGCAGGCTGGTGTGTCGCGGTGACCTGTTCGCGCCAGCGGATCCGTCGCCGGGCACACCGAAAGATCATCGCGTGAGATCATGGATGTGGCTCCGCCAGTGGTCCCGGAGACCGCGCACCTGCTCCCTGCCGAGGCACACGATCCGCGAGCGCATCATCTAGCCTACCCGCTGCATTACCACAGCGTGCAAGCCCTCCCGTCCTCTCGCCGCCTCGTCAGCTGCGAAAGCGGAGATATCGGCAGGAAGGCGTCGCAGGTGTCGCGTCCGTCACAGGGGCATCACCGGTGAACGGTAGCGCCGGGCGCCGTACCCCGCACTCCGGGGGTCGCCCGGCGCGCGGCGCGCGCGGGGCTAGCGTGGGCGGGTGGATGACGACAGCCGGGTGACCCGGCGCCGGGTCGGCAACGCCGAGGCCCGCCGGGCGAACCGCCGCTGGTGGGACGCCGACGCCGACGACTACCAGGCCGAGCACGGCCGTTTCCTCGGCGACCTGGACTTCGTCTGGTGTCCGGAGGGCGTGCGGGAGGCCGACGTACGGCTGCTGGGTGACCTGGCCGGCCGGCGGGTGCTGGAACTCGGCTGCGGGGCCGCCGCCGCCGCGCGGTGGCTCGCCACCCGGGGGGCCCGGCCGGTCGCCCTGGACCTCTCCGCCGGCATGCTGCGGCACGCCGCGCTGGCGGCCGGACGCACCGGCGTACGCGTGCCGCTGGTGCAGGCCGACGCGCTGGCGCTGCCCTTCGCCGACGCCGCGTTCGACACGGCCTGCACGGCGTTCGGGGCGGTCCCGTTCGTGGCCGACTCGGCGGCGGTCATGCGCGAGGTGTTCCGGGTGCTGCGCCCCGGCGGCCGGTGGGTGTTCTCGGTGACCCACCCGATGCGGTGGATCTTCCTCGACGACCCCGGCGAGGGCGGGCTGACCGCCGTGCACTCGTACTTCGACCGCTCCCCCTACGTGGAGCAGGACGAGGCCGGCGACGCCACCTACGTCGAGCAGCACCGCACGCTCGGCGACCGGATCCGCGAGCTCGTGGGCGCCGGGTTCCGCCTGCTCGACCTGGTGGAACCGGAGTGGCCCGAGGGGCACGAGGGGATCTGGGGGCAGTGGAGCCCGCTGCGCGGCCGCCTCTTCCCCGGCACCGCCATCTTCGTCGCCGAAAGACCCGCCTGAGCGACGGACAGCCGGTGCGACGTCCGCCACGGCCGGCGGGGTTACGCTGAGCCGGTGAGCGCCGAGCCGATCGCGACACCACCTGGCCCATGGTGTCCGGACCCGATCCGGCAGCAGCGTGCCGACTACACGCTGGAGGACCTGCTCAACCTGCCGGACGACGCCCCCCGCGTCGAACTCGTCGACGGAGTCATCCAGGTGACACCCTCCCCCACCCTGGGCCACCAGGACATCTCTCTGCTGCTCGCGCACTGGCTGTTGCAGCACACGCCCGGGCACCTGCGGGTCGCCCAGGCGGTCGGCGTCGCGCTGAACACGAACACCAGCCGCCAGCCGGACGTGTTGCTGCGACAGGCCGAGGTGCCGTCCGGCCGGTCCCTGCTGCGGCCGGAGGACGTGGTACTCGCGGTGGAGATCGTCTCGCCCGGCACCCGCCGCACCGACCGGTTCGCCAAGCCCGGCGAGTACGCCGCCGCCGGCATCCCCTACTACTGGCGGATCGAACAGGACCCCGTCCACCTCTACGCCTACCGGCGGGGCGATCGGCTCGGGCCGGCCGGTGAGCGACAGTACGAACTGATCTCCGACAGCGCGGAGCTGATCGAGCTGGTCGAACCATTCGCGATCAAGCTGCCGATCGCCGACATCACGCCGTAGCCCGCGGGCCGTCGTTTCGGGGCATCGACGCCGGGTACCCGCGTCGCATGGCCGAGCAGAGCGAGTTCCGCAGCGGTGACCACGTCTCCTGGGCCAGCCACAGCGGCCGGGCGTACGGCGTGGTCAAGGAGAAGATCACCGAACGGACGCACGTACGCGGGCACGCCGTGAACGCGTCACCGGACGACCCGCAGTACCGGATCCGCAACGACGACTCGGGGCGGGACGTCGCACACCGACCGGAGGTGCTGCGCCATGAGCAGGGCTGACGAGGGCCGGGACACCTACCGGGAGTTCACCGAGGCGGTGAACATGAAGCCGGCCGAGCTGTCGACGTGGCTGGAGACCGACGAGTCGAAGCAGGTCGGCTGGCACAAGGGTGGGCGCTCCGGCGGCGGCGAGTCGGTCGGGCACGAGTCGGGCCGCAGGATCATCGAGCTGCTGCGGCGCAAGCGTGCCGAGCTCTCCGAGGGCGACTACCGGCACATGCGCAAGGTCGTCGGCTACGTCCGCCGGCACATGGCGCAGCGCCCCTCCGGCGACGTCCGCGACACGAAGTGGCGCTGGTCGCTGATGAACTGGGGCCACGACCCCCTGAAGCGCTGAGCCCGGTCGCTTGACCCTGCCACTGACGGCAGGGTCCGACGATCCGCACCATGAGTCGAGCGCAACGCAGGATCGTCGTCGTCACCGGTGCGGGCACCGGGATCGGGCGGGCCACCGCCCGTGGGTTCAGCGCCCAGGGGGCGTACGTCGTCGCGGTGGGCCGACGGGCCGCGCCCCTGGCGGAGACCGCCGCCGGTCACCCCGGCATCGAACCGCTGGTCGTCGACGTCACCGCCCCCGGCGCCGCGGAGCTGATCGTCGGCACCGCCACGCAGCGGCACGGCCGCCTCGACGTGCTGGTCAACAATGCGGGCGTGGCCGGCGGCGGTCCGCTCGGTTCGCTCGCCCCCGAAACCGTGGAGCGTCACCTGGCGACGAACCTGGTGGCGCCGCTCCTGCTCACCCGGGCGGCGGTGCCGGCGCTGACCGACAGCCGGGGCGTCGTCGTCAACGTCACCACGTCGGTCGGGTCGCGGGCCTGGCCGGGCAGTTCGCTGTACGCGGCCGGAAAGTCCGCCCTCGACTCGCTGACCCGCAGCTGGGCGGTGGAGCTCGCGCCGTCCGGGATCAGGGTGGTGGCGGTGGCACCCGGCGCCGTCGACACCCCGATCGGCGCGCACCAGGGGTTGACGCCGCAGCAGCAGGCCGACGTCCGCCGGTGGCAGGTGGCGCGGACGCCGCTGGGACGCGTCGGGCGTCCCGAGGAGGTGGCGTGGGCGATCCGGTGCCTCGCCGACCCGGCGGCCGGCTTCGTCACCGGCGTCGTGCTGCCGGTCGACGGTGGCGCCGTGATCGCGTGACGGCGTCGCCCGCCGCACTGGTAGAACGGTGCCCGGAGGTGCGGACCATGCTGATCGGCGAGCTGGCGGAGGCCACCGGCGCCACCCCGCGCGCGCTGCGGCACTACGAGCGGCACGGACTGCTCGACTCCCGGCGGGCCCACAACGGCTACCGGATCTACGACGGGCGGTCGGTGGGGCGGGTGCGCAACATCCGTCACCTGCTGGCCGCCGGCCTGACGCTGGACGACGTGCGGACGTTCCTGCCCTGCCTGGACGGGGACGTGGCCGCCGCCCCGCCCGCGCCGGCCGGCGTCCGGGTCGCCCTGGACCGCCTCGCGGTGCTCGACGCCCGCATCGCCGCACAGACGGCGGTACGCGACCGGCTGGCGGCGGCCCTGCGCGCGGCGGGCAGGGCCGTCCCAGACGCCTGACGACGACGCGGACCCGCCACCCCTGCCCCGACCACGGCCGTCCCGCACCGTTCGACGCGACGCGGGCCCTGCCGCCCTCCGCGGGCAGGGCCCGATGCCGGCGCGCTGCGGTACGGCGCCCGCTGGGCAGGGCCCGGTGGTGGGCGCGCGGCGGGACGGCGCCCGTCAGTGGTCGGCGCTGTTCCAGTCCCGGCCCTCGCCGACGGAGACCTCCAGCGGCACCGACAGCGGGTGCGCCCCGCCCATCTCCCGCCGCACCAGCGCCTCCAGGGTCTCCCGTTCGCCGGGGGCGACCTCGAAGACCAACTCGTCGTGCACCTGGAGCAGCATCCGCGAACGCAGCCCCGCCTCGCGCAGCGCCGTGTCGACGTGCAGCATGGCGACCTTGATGATGTCGGCCGCCGAGCCCTGGATGGGGGCGTTGAGCGCCATCCGCTCCGCCATCTCCCGGCGCTGCCGGTTGTCGCTCACCAGGTCGGGCAGGTAGCGGCGGCGGCCCAGGATGGTGGAGGTGTAGCCGTCGTGCCGGGCGCGGGCGACGACCTCCTGGAGGTAGTCACGCACGCCCCCGAAACCGGCGAAGTAGTTCTCCATCAGCCCGCGCGCCTCCTCGGCGGTGATCCCGAGCTGCTGGGAGAGGCCGAACGCGCTCAGCCCGTACGCCAGGCCGTAGTTCATCGCCTTGATCTTGCGCCGCTGGTCGGCGGTGACCTCGCCGACCGGCACCTCGAAGACCGACGAGGCGGTGGCGGCGTGGAAGTCGGCACCGGAGTTGAACGCGTCGATCAGCGCCTCGTCCGACGACAGATGCGCCATGATCCGCATCTCGATCTGGCTGTAGTCGGCGGTGAGCAGGCACTCGTAGCCCTCCCCCACCACGAAGGCGCGGCGGATCCGGCGCCCCTCCTCGGTGCGGATCGGGATGTTCTGCAGGTTGGGCTCGGTGGAGGAGAGCCGCCCCGTGGCCGCCACCGTCTGGTTGAACGTGGTGTGGATGCGGCCGTCGTCGGAGACCGACTTGAGCAGCCCGTCGACGGTCGTCTTGAGCTTCGCCACGTCGCGGTGGCGCAGCAGGTGGGCCAGCACCGGGTGCGGGTTCTGCGCGTGCAGCCACTGCAGGGCGTCGGCGTCGGTGGTGTAGCCGGTCTTGATCTTCTTGGTCTTGGGCAGGCCCAGCTCGCCGAAGAGGATCTCCTGCAACTGCTTCGGCGAGCCGAGGTTGAACTCCCGGCCGACCGACTCGTAGGCCCCCTGGGCGGCGGCCTTCACCTCGGCGGCGAAGTGCGCCTCCAGCTCCGAGAGGTAGTGCGTGTCGGCGGCGATGCCGGTGCGTTCCATGCCGGCGAGCACCCGCATCAGCGGCAGCTCCACCCCGGCCATCAGCCGCGCCGACTGCTCGCCGTCGCGGGACAGCTCGGCGTCGATCGCGTCGGCCAGGTCGAGGGTGGCGCGGGCCTGGAGCATGAGGTTCTGCTCCGCCTCGCCGTCGTTGCCGAGCCCCTCCAGGGTGAGCTGGCCGGTCTCCGGGGCGTCGACCCGCAGCTCGCGGTGCAGGTAGCGCAGGGCCAGGTCGGTCAGGTCGTAGGAACGCTGGTCGGGGCGGGCCAGGTAGGCGGCGATCTGGGTGTCGCGGAGGATGCCCTCCAGGCGCCAGCCGTGCGCGGCGAACGCCAGCACCGCCGGCTTGCTGTCGTGCAGCACCTTGGGCCGCCCGGCGTCGGCCAGCCAGGCCGCCAGGGCCGCCTCGTCGGTCGGCTCCAGGGTGGCGGGATCGCACCAGGCCGCCGCACCGCCGGCGGTGGCCAGCGCCAGCCCGGTCACCGAGGCGGTGTGCCGGCGGTTGGGGCCCGTGTCGAGCTTCGCCGCCACGCCCACCGGGGTGTCGGCCGGCGCGTGCGTCTCCAGCCACCCGGCGAGCGCCCCGGGCTCGGTGAGCACCTCGCCGGTCAGGTCGAACCCGGACTCGGCCTCCGGCTCCACCGCCTCCAGGTACTGGTAGAGCCGGTCGCGCAGGATGCGGAACTCGAGGGTGTCGAAGACCTGGTGGACGGCCTCGCGGTCCCACCCCTCCCACCGCGCGTCCTCGGGGCGCAGCGGCAGCTCCAGGTCGGAGACGAGGCAGTTGATCTCGTAGTTGCGGATCACGTCGGCGAGCCGCTCGCGCAGGCTGTCGCCGGCCTTGCCCTTGATCTCGTCGGCCCGCGCGACGACCCCGTCGACCCCGCCGTACGTGTTGATCCACTTCGCGGCGGTCTTCGGCCCGACGCCGGGCACGCCGGGCAGGTTGTCGCTGGTCTCGCCGACCAGGGCGGCCAGGTCGCGGTAGCGCTGCGGGGGGACGCCGTACTTCGCCTCGATCGCCGCCGGGTCCATCCGGGCCAGGTCCGAGACGCCCTTGCGCGGGTAGAGCACCGTGATCTGGTCGCCGACGAGCTGGAACGCGTCGCGGTCGCCGCTGCTGATCAGGACCGACATGCCCTGGTCGCGGGCCTGACAGGCGAGGGTGGCGATGATGTCGTCGGCCTCGAAGCCCTCCTTCTCCACCACCGGGATGCGCAGCGCCGCGAGGACCTCCTTGACCAGGCTCACCTGGCCCTTGAAGTCGGTCGGGGTCTCGCTGCGGCCGGCCTTGTACTCCGCGTACTTCTCGGTGCGGAAGGAGCGGCGGGAGACGTCGAAGGCGACGACGATGTGCGTCGGCTGCTCGTCGCGCAGCACGTTGATCAGCATGGACGTGAAGCCGTAGACCGCGTTGGTCGGCTGCCCCGTCGTGGTGGAGAAGTTCTCCACCGGCAGGGCGAAGAACGCCCGGTATGCCATGGAATGTCCGTCGACGAGAAGCAGGCGCGGCGTCGTAGCTGTCACGGCAGCGACTCTAGCCGCCCGCTCCGACACTCCGGGACACCGGCACGGACGCCGGCGCGGCCCGGGGCGGACGCCGGCGCGGCCCGGGGTGGGGCGCGCCGACGTACCGCTCAGAGCACCTTGGCCAGGAACGCCTTCGTCCGGTCGTGCCGGGGGTTGGCGATCACCTCGCGGGGTACGCCGGACTCGACCACGACGCCGCCGTCCATGAAGACCAGCGAGTCGCCGACCTCGCGGGCGAAGCCGATCTCGTGGGTGACCACGATCATCGTCATACCGTCGCGCGCCAGGTCCTTCATCACGTCGAGCACCTCGCCGACCAACTCCGGGTCGAGCGCGCTGGTGGGCTCGTCGAAGAGCATCAGCTTCGGCTGCATCGCCAACGCCCGGGCGATCGCGACCCGCTGCTGCTGCCCGCCGGAGAGCTGACCCGGGTAGTTGCCGAGCTTGTCGCCCAGCCCCACCCGCTCCAGCAGCGCGGCGGCCCGGTCCCGGGCGGTGGCCTTCTTCTCGCGGCCCACCTGCACCGGCGCCTCGGCGACGTTCTCCAGGGCGGTCATGTGCGGGAAGAGGTTGAACCGCTGGAACACCATGCCGATCGCCCGGCGCTGGGCGGCGACGTCCTTCTCCCGCATCTCGTGCAGCTTGCCGCCGCGCTCGCGGTAGCCGATCAGGTCGCCGTCCACCCAGATCCGGCCGGCGTTGATCTTCTCCAGGTGGTTGATGCAGCGCAGGAACGTCGACTTGCCGGAGCCGGAGGGACCCAGCAGGCAGCACACCTCGCCGCTGCGGACCTCCAGGTCGATGCCCTTGAGCACCTCGATCGACCCGAACGACTTGTGCACCTGCTCGGCCCGGACCATCGGCGCGGACTCCACCGCCGCCCCGCCAGCCGGTGCCGGCACCGTCAGCTCGGTCATGCGCCGTCCGCCTTCCCGGTCGTGCCGCCGCTCTCCGCCGTGATCGCCCGCAGCCTGGTCTTCGCCCGCCCGCTGCGCCCGACGCCCTTGGAGAAGTTCCGCTCCAGGTAGTACTGCCCGACCAGCAGGACGCTGCTCAGCAGCAGGTACCAGATGGTCGCCGCGACCAGCATCGGGACGACCTGGTAGGTGCGGCTACTCACGGCCCTGAGCTGGAAGAACAGCTCCGTGGAGACCGGCACGAAGGCCACCAGCGAGGTGTCCTTGAGCATGGCGATGGTCTCGTTGCCGGTCGGCGGGACGATCACCCGCATGGCCTGCGGCAGCACGATGCGGCGCAGGATCTGCCCTCGCCGCATGCCCAGCGCCTGGGCGGCCTCGGTCTGCCCCTCGTCGACCGACTGGATGCCGGCCCGGACGATCTCCGCCATGTAGGCGGCCTCGGACAGGCCCAGCGCCAGCATGCCGGCGACGAAGCCGGTGAGGATGTCCACCGCCGAGAAGCCGAACAGCCGCGCCTCGAAGTCGTCGACCCCGAACAGGGCGCCGATCTGCCGGTCGAAGGGCAGCCCGAACTCGATACGCGCCCAGAGGATGCCCAGGTTGCCGAAGAGGATCGCCAGCACCAGCCGGGGCACCGCCCGGAAGAACCAGGTGTACGCCCAGGCGACGCCGCGCAGGATCGGGTTCTCCGACAGCCGCATGACGGCGATGACGACGCCCAGCACGATGCCGATCAGCATGGCGGTCAGCAGCAGTGCGAGGCTGCCGCGTACCCCCGCCATGATCGGCGGGCGGAACATCTCGTCGACCATGAACGACCAGTTGAACGCCTTGTTCGTCACCAGCAGGTGCACGAACATGGCCACGAGCACCCCGATCACGGCGACGGCGACCCACCGCCCGGGATGCCGCACGGGCACGGCGCGGATGGGTTCCGGCCGTGCCCGTTCGGGTGTGTCTGTTCCGACCGACATGGTCAGCTGGTCGGGTTCAGTGCCGGGGTCGTGATGGCGCCGCCCTCGACGCCCCACTTCTTCAGCGCGCCCTCGTACGAGCCGTCGGCGATGACCGCCGCGACGGCCTCCTTGAGCACCTCGGCGAACGCGGCCTGGTCCTTCTTCACCGCGTAGCCGTACGGGGCCGACTCGTAGATGTCGCCGAGCAGCTCCAGCTGGCCGTTGCTCTGCTTCACCGCGTACGCGCCGACCGGGGAGTCGGCCAGCATGGCGTCGTCCTTGCCGCTGACCACGGCGGCGGTGGCGTCGCTCTGCGCCTGGTACTGGTCGATGGTGATCGCCGGCTTGCCGGCGTCGGTGCACTTCTTCGACCGGGCGGTGATGTCGTCGAGCTGCACGGTGCCGACCTGCACGGCGATCTTCTTGCCGCAGGCGTTCTCGGTGTCGACCTTGGCCGGGTTGCCGGCCTTGGTCGCCCACTGGGTGCCGGCGGAGTAGTAGCTGACCATGTTGACGGTCTTCATCCGGTCGGCGTTGATGGTGAACGAGGAGACGCCGACCTCGTACTTGCCGGAGCCGACACCGGGCAGGATCGCGTCGAACGGCGCCGACTCGTACTCCGCCTTCAGGCCGAGCTTCTGCGCGACCGCGTTGAACAGCTCGATGTCGAAGCCGACCACCGTCTTGCCGTCGGCGTCGAGGAACTCCGCCGGGGCGTACGTCGAGTCGGTGCCGACCTTGATCACGCCGTCGGCCTTGATGGCGTCGGGCACCTTCGCGGCCAGCGCCGAGTCGGCGGCGGCGGTGACGCTGGGGCCGGCGCCGGGCTGCTCGGCGCTCTCCTTCTCGCCGCAGCCGGCCAACGAGAGGGCGAGCAGGGCGGCGCCGGTGGCGCCGAGGGCGGCCCGGCGGCCACCACTGATGCGGAACATGGGGTACTCCTTGCGATGAGGGGTGACGGCCGGTCAGGCCACGCCGAGGTAGGCCTCTTTGACCGCCGGGTCGTGCAGCAGCTCGGCACCGGTGCCGCTCTTGACGATCACGCCGGTCTCCAGCACGTACGCCCGGTGAGCCCGGGCCAGCGCCTGCTGGGCGTTCTGCTCGACCAGCAGGACGGTGGTGCCCTGCTGGTTGATCTCGACGATGATGTCGAAGATCTGCTGGATCAGCATCGGCGCCAGACCCATCGAGGGCTCGTCGAGCAGCAGCAGCTTCGGCCGGCTCATCAGCGCCCGCCCGACGGCCAGCATCTGCTGCTCGCCGCCGGAGAGGGTGCCGCCCTGCTGCTTGCGCCGCTCGGCCAGGCGCGGGAAGAGGCCCAGCACCCGGTCGAGATCCTGGGCGATGCCGGCCCGGTCGCGCCGGGTGTACGCGCCCATGTCGAGGTTCTCCAGCACCGTCATGCCCGGGAAGATCCCGCGGCCCTCGGGCGCCTGGCACAGCCCCCGCCGGACCCGCAGGTCCGCCCGGAGCTTGGTGATGTCCTCACCGTCGAACCGGATGCTGCCGCTGGCGACCGGCCGGATCCCGGAGATCGCCCGCATCGTGGTCGACTTGCCGGCGCCGTTGGCGCCGATCAGGGCGACGATCTCGCCCTCGTCCACCGTCAGGCTGATGCCGTGCAGCGCCTGGATCCGCCCGTAGAGCAGGCTCACATCGTCGATCTCAAGCAGCATCGTCCGGCACCCCCAGGTACGCCGCGATCACCTTCGGGTTCTCCCGCACCTCGGCGGGCAGCCCTTCGGCGATCTTCTTTCCGAACTCCAGCACCACGATCCGGTCGGTGACGCCCATGACCAGGCGCATGTCGTGCTCGATGAGCAGCACGGTCACGCCGGTGTCCCGGATCTGCCGGATGAGCTGGAGCAGTTCCTCCTTCTCCGCCGGGTTGAAGCCGGCGGCCGGCTCGTCCAGGCAGAGCAGCACCGGGTCGGTGGCCAGCGCGCGGGCGATCTCCAACCGCCGCTGCTCGCCGTAGGAGAGGTTGCGGGCGAACTCGTGCATCCGATTGCGGACGCCGACGAACTCCAGCAGGCGCTCGGCCTTCTCCCGGCTCTCGCGCTCCTCCTTCCAGTACCGCGGCAGGCGGAACAGCGCGGAGATGACGCTCGTCTTGTTGTGCGCGTCCGCGCCCACCAGGACGTTCTCCAGCGCCGTCATCTCCGGGAACAGGCGGATGTTCTGGAAAGTCCGCGCCATGCCCATCTTGGTGATCTGGTGCCGCTTCTTGCCGCTGACCTTCTGGCCACGGAACCGGATCTGCCCCTCGGTGGGCTGGTAGATGCCGGTCATGGCGTTGAAGCAGGTGGTCTTGCCGGCGCCGTTCGGGCCGATCAGACCGAGGATCTCGCCCTTGTAGAGGGTGAAGTCCACCTCGTTCAGGGCGACCACGCCGCCGAAGCGCAGCGTGACCTTGTCGACCTCCAACAGCGGCTCCCGGGTGGGCACCGCCTCCACGGCCGGCGCGCCGGCCTGCGCCGGAACGACCGGCGTCTGCTCGGTGTCACTCACCGACGGTCACCTCCTTGCGACGATCCTTGAACTCCGCCGCACGTCGTCGGTTGGGGATCAGACCCTCCGGCCGGAAGATCATCATGACCACCAGCACCAGGCCGAAGAACAGGAACCGGTACTCGTACAGCTCGACGCCCAGCACCTCGATGCCACGGAACCGCTCGATCATGTACGCCACCAGTCCACCGCCGACGATCGCGCCGACGATGTTGCCCGAGCCGCCGAAGATGACCGCGGCCAGGATGATGATCGAGTTCAGCAGCTCGAAGTTCTGCGAGTTGACGAAGTTCTGCTTGCCCGCGAAGAGCGCGCCGGCGAGGCCCGCGATCGCGGCGCCCGCAGCGAACGCCCACAGCTTGAACTTGAACGTCGGCACGCCCATCAGCTGCGCCGCGTCCTCGTCCTCCCGGATGGAGATCCAGGCGCGCCCGACCCGGCTGTGGGTCAGGTTCCGCACCCCGATGACCACCAGGATGATCAGCGTGAGCACCAGCCAGTAGTACGGCCGGGCGTCGAGCACGCCGAAGACCGGCTTGCCGTCGGCGAACTCGCCCGGCGGGTGCGGGATCTGGTTGAAGCCCCGCTGCCCCCGGAGGAACTCCGAGCTGACCGCGCCGATGCGGATCATCTCGGCGAAGCCGAGCGTCACCAGCGCCAGGTAGTCGCCGCGCAGCCGCAGGGTCGGCGTACCGAGCATCACGCCGGAGACCATCGTCAGGGCGATCGCCACCGGCACCGCCAGCAGCCACGGCCAGAGCGTCTTGAGGTTGCTGCTCGGCGAGGTCAGCACCGCCACGGTGTACGCGCCCACGGCGAAGAAGCCGAAGTAGCCGAGGTCGAGCAGGCCGGCGAAGCCGACCACGATGTTCAGACCGACGGCCAGCAGCACGTAGATCGAGACGGTGAACATCACCTGGGTGAAGTTCGCACCGGGGGTCGGGATCGGCCCGAGGTACTGGTAGAACTCCTTGTTCGGCAGCGCGTAGAAGAACACGATCACCGCGGCCAGCAGCGCCCAGCGCACCCAGCGGGGCGCCCCGCGCCACCGTTCCCCGGCCGCCTCGCGGCCGGAGCGCACCTTCTCCAGAACGGTCGTCATGCCCGTGCCCTCCCCAGCGACTCACCCAGCAGACCGGTCGGCCGGAACATCAGCAGCACCACCAGCAGCGCGAACGCAGCGAAGTCCTTCCACTCGCTGCCGAACAGACCGGAGGCGTAGTTCTCGATCAAGCCCAACAGCAGGCCGCCGAGCAGCGCGCCGCGCAGGTTGCCGATGCCGCCGAGCACCGCGGCGGTGAATGCCTTCAGGCCGAGCAGGAAGCCGACGCTGTAGGTGAGGGTCTGGATCCGTACGTCGTAGAGCAGGCCGGCGACGCCGGCCATGCTGCCGCCGGCGATGAAGACGATCAGGATGATCCGGTCCTTGTTCACGCCCATCAGCGCGGCGGTGTTGGCGTCCTGGGCGACCGCCCGGATGCCGCGACCGACCCGGCTGCGGTTGATGAACAGGTCCAGCGCGATCATCATCACCAGCGCGGCGCCGAGGGTGAGCAGCTGCACCCCGTCGATCGGCACGCCGAAGACGTGGAACAGCGGTTCCTGGCTGACCAGGATCGGGGCGCCCTCGGGGCG
Organism: Micromonospora sp. NPDC048868; assembly: GCF_043198195.1. Taxonomy (NCBI): domain Bacteria; kingdom Bacillati; phylum Actinomycetota; class Actinomycetes; order Micromonosporales; family Micromonosporaceae; genus Micromonospora; species Micromonospora sp. NPDC048868. The sequence continues at coordinate 561 of NZ_JBICUN010000026.1, read as the reverse complement.
GCGGCGGGTCCAGATGCCGAACGCCTCGGAGATGGCGATCGACGCGCCGATCGCGGTGATCAGGAAGGCCAGCGGTGGCGCGTTGCGCTTACGCAGCGGCCGGTACGCCACCCGCTCGATCACGGTGGCCGTGCCGGCGGAGGCGATCGCCGCGACGATCATCGCCACCAGCAGGTAGAACATGATCGACCCGATGCCGCTGACCTGCGAGTTCTGGTCGAGCCCGAAGCCGTTCCAGGTCCAGATCGCCGCGAACGCGCCGGCGATGAAGACCTCGGAGTGGGCGAAGTTGATGAGTCTCAGCACGCCGTAGACCAGCGTGTAGCCGAGCGCGACCAGGGCGTAGATCGCACCCTGCGTCAGGCCGGTCGTCGTGTATGTCCCGAAGTTGGAGAACAGGTCGTCGAAGTTCAATGAAGGGACACTCCATCAGGGTCTGGAGAGAAAAGTGGGGCGGGGGGGGGGGGGGGGCGGCCCCCCCCCCCCCCCCCCCCCCCCCCCCCCCACCCCCCCCCCCCCCCCCCCCCCCCCCCCCCCCCCCCCCCCCCCCCCCCCCCCCCC